>JAZRXS010000173.1:0-5042 GCA_045600325.1 Prevotella sp. | reverse complement strand
CAAGGTTGGCTCACTCAGCTTCGAAGGTCTTCAGTTCGCTACAAGCCCAGAAGTTGTTGTTTGCTCTATCAAGGCTACTCGTAAGTCTATCCAGGCAGCTCAGCAGCAGTAATCTTGCAGACACGTTAAGAAGGGCGTACTCTTATGACCACTCTTCTTTCAAAACAAACATTGGGAGGGTTTCTACCCTCCCTTTTTCGTTGCAAATACATTTAACAGTTTCCAAGATATAATGCGGAAACAATAGACACAACTATGGAAAAATTCCTGATAGTAGGCCTTGGCAATCCTGGTGACGAGTATCACGAGACACGCCATAATGCCGGTTGGATGGCAATAGATGCCTTTGCAAAATCGCAAGACGTCACTTTTGCCGACAAGCGCTATGGTTTCGTGGCAGAGACAAGTATTAAAGGGCGTAAACTCATACTCCTTAAGCCTACCACATACATGAATCTCTCGGGTAATGCCGTTCGCTATTGGCTTGAAAAAGAGAACATTCCGACTGAGCATCTACTCGTTCTTGTGGACGAGCTCCAGCTTCCTCTCGGTAAACTGAGGCTGAAGGCAAGCGGCAGCAACGGCGGACACAATGGACTTGGACATATCCAGCAACTCATTGGTCAGCAGTATTCACGTCTGCGAATTGGTATCGGAAACGAATTCAACCGTGGCGGTCAGATAGATTACGTGCTCGGCAAGTTCTCTGACGAGGACAAGGAAACCTTGCAGCCAAGCTTGGAAACAGCCGCAGAAATCATCAAGAGCTTTGCACTTGCGGGAGTAAACGTCACGATGAATATGTTCAACAAGAAGTAACAAACCACAAAATTTGCACAAAAGGGTCAGACCCCTTTGTGCAAATTTCATAGATTAAACACAAAAAAATGAGCGATATAGCAAGAGTTGACAAATGGCTTTGGGCAGCCAGAATATTCAAGACTCGCTCAATAGCTGCGCAGGCTTGCAAAAACGGAAGAGTAACGAAAGGCGGAGTCAACATAAAGCCATCACACAGCGTGAAAGTTGGTGATGTCATAGACGTGAAGAAGCCGCCAATCACATACTCATTCCGCATACTCAAGACCATAGAACAACGTGTTGGTGCCAAGCTTCTCCCTGAAATATATGAGAACGTGACTACGGCTGACCAGTACGAACTCCTTGAGATGAGTCGCATAAGCGGATTCATAGACCGTCAGAAAGGTACGGGCAGACCTACAAAGAAAGACCGCCGTGCCATGGATGCCTTTGTGGAACCAGCCATGTTCGGATTCGATCTTGACTTTGATCTTGACGACGAAGATGACTAATAAGAGTTAGGGGATGCGTTCATGAAAACGCATCCCCTAACTCTTTTATTATCAAAGTCTATGAGTTATGAAGCGTAACTCTATGGGTGTACAAAATTATTAATTAACGTGCGAATTATCGCACAAGTATTAATATATTTTTGGAAAGTATATAGCAGTTGTCCCATTTCTTAGACTTGGGAGGTGTCCTGCCCCCAGGACACCATCAATCTAGTAGGAGCAATATTACCAATGTTCGCTGTTGGTGCGTTGAGGGCAACGCACCTCCCAAACCAAGCGGGCAGTTGACAGGGACAACATCTATATAATTTCCTAATTTTTTTTTAACATGAAACAATATTTTCCTAATCAAACCTCACCTTGCTTCACTTGCATCGGTGGCGAGAAGAAAGGCATAGCAGTGCCAGCCACTCGTGAGTAATGGGAGGAAGTTCGCCGCTCTCAGAGAGTGAGCGAACTCAGTCGTCTTATCCTTGATGCACAGGATGAAGAGGCACAAAAAATGTACAAGGACCAGCTTCCATTTTGGACTCCAAGATGTGCTGGTTTCGTTAATAATCATCGTCAGCAGACAAATGCCCAGAAGCCTCTCCGAAGACTGATGATAGACATCGACGACGAGAAAGGCAAGACAGCAGACATCATGGCAATGTTATCCTCATCTTCAAATGATGTAGGGCGAGGATTTCCGAGCCGAGAGTCAAAGTCAATGTTCATCGGTCAGTTTGAGGTTCTGCTCATTGAGGAGTATATAAGAAAAGGTACGCACGTGCTTATTTCACTGCCAGAAGGCATGACTCCAGAAGATGCTCAGAAGGCGTTTGCAGAGGCAGTTGGCATGAAGGTGGACAGCTCCGTGAAGAACGTGGCTGGATTCATCTACCAGGTGCCAGCAGAGAACACGAAGTATCTTAGCGAGAAGCTCTTCGAGGTGGAGGCAGATGTGGCAGAAGCTCTTGAAACCCCTGAAACAACTAAAGTTGCTGAAACTACTAAAGCTGCAGAAACCTCTGAACCTTCAGAACCTTCCGAAACCTCAGAAACCTCTTCCGAAGAACCTTACTATCAAGGCTTTAGGATGAGCGACATCATCAGCAAGTATATGGAGCTGTTCTGGAATGGCAAGGCACCAGAGGTAGGAGAACGAAACGTCAAGACCTTTGAGTTTGCTGTTCATTTCCGTACCATCTGCGGTTTCTCTCAGCAGAGCCTTGAAGCCATTACTCCACGATGGGCAAACTTCCCTGAACAGGAGTGGCGACAAACCTTAGCTAATGCCCAGAAGGAACATCGCAAGGGTGTTTCCTATCGCATCAATCAGGTGATGGCTGCCCTTCGTGCTGACCAGAAGATTCAGGCTACAGGTGGCACTGTGCAAACTGCTCCAGAGCCTCCAAAGAAGTTGCCAATGTTGCTGAAACTCCTCACTTCCCGTACTCCAAAGATAGCCAAGGTTGCTACGCTCGAGAACGTCTGGGCAGCTCTTGCCACTCATATCCACGGCGTGAAAATCCGCCACTTTGACAGCAAACTCAGGGAGATCACCTTCCAGCATCTGCTCATCGGTCAGCAGAGTGTGGGCAAGGGTTACATCGTAGAACCTATAGAAGCCATTCTGAAGGACATCAAGGTTCGTGATGCCATAAACCGTGAACGAGAGAACGAGTACAAGCGCAAGAATCCTGCCGGTGGCAAGAAAGAGAAAGAGCCAAGACCTACTGACCTTCTCATCCAATGTCTTTCGGACAATCTTACGGATGCCGCTTTCACTCAGCGAGTTATCGATGCCGAGGTGAACGGTCAGCGCTATGTCTATGTTCGTGTGGACGAGGTGGAACTGCTCAAGAAGGTCACTTCCAGCAAGAAGCTTGAGGACGTTCATCTGCTGATGCGAAAAGCCTTCGACAATGCTGAGCACGGACAGGAGCGAGTGGGTTCTGATTCCGTCTGTGGCAATGCTCACTTGCGATGGAACTTCAACGCCAGCACAACGCCTGTGAATGCCATGTCGTTCATGAAAAGAGGTCTTAACGATGGTACTCTTTCACGACTTTCCGTGAGCACGATTATCCCTTCTGATGACAATCTTGACGACGACATTCCACTTCAGGGCGACTACGACCAGAAGTTCTTCGACGAGCTGAAACCTTATCTTCAGCGACTCGATACGGTCAATGGTGAGATAGAATGCAAGAAGGCTACGAAGCTCATGAAGGAGATTAACGCTGAATGCAAGAAGAACGCGTGTCTCTTTGATAGTCAGCCATATATGATTCTCTCAAAGCGAGCTATCGTAATCGGCTTCATGAAGGCAATGCTGCTCTACATAGCCAACGGATTCTAGTGGAGTAAGGTAATAGAGGACTATGTGCGCTGGAGTGTGAACTACGACCTTTGGTGCAAGATGTACTACTTCGGTGCAGAGCTCGACAAGCAGATTTCCGTAGAGCGCCGACTCGTGAAGTCAAACCCGCAGGACATCCTTGCTCTCCTCCCAGAATCATTCTCAATGCAGGATTACCTCAACCTCCGCATGCAACTTGGCAAGGAAGGCAACGGCAAGTCAACACTCCGCACATGGAAACATCGTGACTACATAGCCGAAGACCCCATCAGCGGCATGTATGTGAAACTGAAGAAGGCTGCGTAGAGAGAGAGAAGATTTCTTTATAGAACCCACCTATAGTGTGAATAATGGAATAGCGTTTGGCAAAAGCTTAGTGTTTTGGGTATGACAATGCGTTGCAGCGTTGCAGCGTTTCAGTGAAAAAATCAGTACTTCTTTAGTAACCATGTCTTGCCAACCTGTCTGGCTCCAAACAGAACCAAAGGTTTTCTGCTTTCTGAAGAACCCCATTTCTCCAACTCCTCAAAAAAGTATCTTTCCATCTGTATTACAGCGTATTATATCGTAAAATCACATTTATTCAACGGAATACATTTTCTTTGTTCCAAAGTGACAACTTTTTCTAGTGTAAGTCATTGTGCTGTGATTTCTGCTATACACATAAAGTCTTGCTTGGTGGTGTTCATCTCGTATGCGTAGTCAAGCTATTCACCCCGAATTACAACTCCCTTACGAGAGTTTTCTGTAGGCCTCGCCCAACTTCTTTACAACTTAGGGGGGGGGCTTTGCCCTCCCCTTGTGGGGGAGCTGGTGGGGCTCTCAGCGACCAAGCGTTAGCGGATAGCAAAACCGTCCCTGCTATTCTGTGGAAACGATGCCCCATAGCATCGTTAGGAAGCGAATTTGAAAACCACAGCCGCCAGAACTTATAAAGCGAACTATTTTGTATTGCCCTCCGTGGAGGAGAGTTCCTGATTGTAGGTATTGCATAAAAGATTATTCTTCTGTCATTGTTTCTGATAGTTGAGTTGTTGGATTCTGCTATTGAGCTTTCTGATGTTTTCCGTTAACGAAGAGAATGATGGTGTTTCCCCATAAATCATGTGCTCGCTCATAAACTGGTAGTCTTCTTCCCATTGCTGTTTGATTTCCTCCTTGGGAACTATGCACAGTTTAGTAGGATAAAGCTCATCGTAGTCAAAGCCTTTGAGACCTATGAACTTGCGACGGTGTTCAAGGATGGCGCGATACAGTTCCTCGTTTGCGATTGCTCTTTCGTCGATATGCTCCTTTGAACTCATCATCATGACAAGGTCGTAAATATGCCTTGACATTCTTTCCACACGTACCTCGTCCTTACGGAATTCTTCATGAAGCAAAAA
>JAZRXS010000172.1:0-2734 GCA_045600325.1 Prevotella sp. | reverse complement strand
ACGCACGATGCAGGAACGTGAGCATACGCTTGTTGAGCTTGCAAGAATGGAGAAAGTGCGTCGGTTTATGCTGGACAACAATATTACGGACAAGGATTCGTTTGATGACTATCAGAAAGAAATCAATTAACGAAAGGAGGTCTCAATGAAAACACATGAGAAAATAATCTCAAAACTGAAAGAGCACCAATCACCTATGCCATCAAAGTGGCGCGAAAATGCTGAATGGCGAAGACAAAACAGAGCATGGCTTCGCCATTCGCAGCACATTGCCATGATGATGCTGGACAGAATGGAGGAACTGCACATGTCGCAGAAGCAACTTTCTGAGCTAATGGGATGCAGTCAGCAGTATGTTTCAAAAGTGCTGAAAGGACAAGAGAACCTTTCACTTGAGACAATATCAAAGATAGAAAATTGTCTCAATCTACAGATTATGCCAACAAGGCCTTATAGGCAATCTTATACTATAGACATGGAGTGTGAAGGTGCAAATATGATAGCCGAAGAATAGCAGAATAGCACGAACGTTTCTCATACTCACTTCTATTTACTAATACAATTCATCCGCAAACGTCAGTTCCCCAACCGAGTTCATAATCGACTCTGAGAATCTGATGTTTGCGGATTATTCATTCCAATATAGATATGTTTCTATCATGAACGGCTCGGAAGGTTTAGCTCGGCGGCGCGAAGCGGAAAGCCAAATCCTCGCCCTACTTTATTGCCATTAGCCATTAGCTATTAGCCATTACCCTCAAGTTTCGCAGATGCGAAACTTGAACATTATCCTTCAATAGTCTGGATAGTGCCGTCTTCGTTGTAGTGGAGTTCAGCAACCTTGAGTGAACGGAGGCTGTTAACGCCGCCTGAAGGTGCTGAGTCGTGGTGGAAGAGATACCACTTGCCCTTGAACTCTACGATAGAGTGGTGAGTAGTCCAACCAGCCTTCACAGGAGTGAGGACAACTCCCTTGTATGTGAATGGTCCGTAAGGATTGTCGCCGATAGCGTAGCAGATCATGTGAGTGTCGCCAGTAGAGTATGAGAAGTAGTACTTGCCATTGTACTTGTGGCACCAAGAAGCCTCGAAGAAGCGGTGTGGATCGTCAGCCTTGAGAGGCTTGCCGTCTTCGCCAAGGATGATTACTGGCTTTGGCTCTTCTGCGAAATGCATCATATCAGGAGCAAGGCGTGCTACGCGTGATGGGAGTGCGTCAACCTCAGACTTCTTTGCAGGCATGATACCTTCTGTGTCGCCTGGAGGAGGGCATGCAGGACCAACCTCGTTGAATGCTATCTTGTTGTCCTTGTACCACTGAAGCTGACCGCCCCAGATACCGCCAAGGTAGAAGTAGTATTCGTTGTCGTCGTCCTTGAGAACAGCGTAGTCGATAGAGTAAGAGCCGTGCATTGGGTCGTTGAGAGGCTTGAAAGGACCTTCTGGAGAATCAGCTACAGCAACACCTGTGCGGAAGATCTCAGTCTTGTCCTTTGCTGGGAAGTACATGTAGTACTTGCCGTCCTTCTCCTGAACATCGTTGTCCCAAAGCTGGTGGCTAGCCCAAGGAATGTCCTCAAGCTTAAGGATGCAACCGTGGTCAACAAGCTCCTTCTCGCCGCGGCAAACAGCCTCAAGGTCGTCAGTAGAGAAAACGTGATAGTCCTTCATCTCGTACTCTGCGCCGCTGTCATCGTCGCCAACGCCAGCATCCCAGTCGTGAGATGGGTAGATATAAAGTCTGTCATTCCATACGTGAACAGATGGGTCGGCCATGTAGTCGTGTGGCCAAAGATAGAATTTTCCTTCCATAAGAGCCCCCTCTAACTCCCCCCCTTATGGGGGAGGACCTTTATTAGATTTGCTAATGAGGGGAAAAGGTCTGATTTGATTAATAATTAATTATAGTTATAGGTAACTACCTTGCAAAGGTAATTGTATCCCCCTCCCCTTGTGGGGAGGGATGGGGTCAGAACTTGAACTTTCCTTCGCGGTCGAAAGGCAATGGGTAGTCTGTGCGACCTGGGATAGGGAAGTCGTTCTTCCATGAAGAAGCGTCGGTGATGCCCCAGAAGGTTACGCGCTTAACATTCTTGGAATACTTGTTGATGATGGCGAAGAGCTGCTTGAAACGCTTCTGCCAAGGCTTGAGCTGCTCCTTTGTGATGCCGTCCTTGTAAGGGTCTTTCTCAGGAGTATATTGGAAACGAGTCGATACATCGGCACCTGTGTAAGGATTAGGGAGGATAGACATGTCAGTTTCTGTGAGCTGAACATCAACGCCTGCCTCGATGAATGCCTTGAGAGACTTCTCGTATTCCTTAAGGTCAGGGAAGTCCATGCCAATGTGTGTCTGCAAACCAACAGCATCGATGCGGATGCCCTTGCTCTTGAGGCGCTTTACCATCTTAACGACTGTCTCACGCTTGCCTGGAGCAGACATAGAGTAGTCGTTGTAATAAAGCTCTGTGTTAGGGTCAGCTTCCTGTGCGCACTGGAAAGCCCAGTCGATGAACTCCTCGCCCATAATCTTGTAGAAGTCGCTCTTGCGGTAAGAGCCGTCGTCTTCGATAGCCTCGTTTACTACATCATAGCCCTTGATCTTTCCGCGGAAATGACCATAGACAGTATTGATGTATAAGCGCATGTTTGCCTTGAGCTGCTCCTTGCTAACGAGACTTCCGTCTTCGTTGTGGCAGAGCCAGCGAGCACACTGTGAGTGCCAGATAGGAGC
>JAZRXS010000171.1:0-6213 GCA_045600325.1 Prevotella sp. | reverse complement strand
TGTCTGAGTTCCAGCACTCTTCTCCATTGTTGCAGTAAGATTAACCGCATTTGAAGGAGTCATCTCTGTACCATTGATAGTCTCCCAATCTACAAGTTTTGCAGAAGTGATTTCAATTGCAGTCTTCTTGAGGTTGATAGTGAGGTTATAGTTCTTGCCAGGCTTAATGGATTCAAGTTCAGATACAATCTCGCTGTTTGCTTCGTATGTAGCGAGTGCATTATATATCTGAGCACCTGTGATAGGATAAACATTACCATCAACAGTAATGGTCAGCATTGCAGTGGCAACATCCTTGATGGTAGTTCCAGGGAATACCTGAGCCATGTATGTGTAGCCAACCTTTGTGTCATCTACTTTGTAATCAGCCTGAGAGCCAACAGTTTCTACAGATGTTGTCTCTGCGGCAGGAGTCATAGTACCAGACGCAACATCAAGAGTTCCCTTAACTTTGAAACCCTCAAACTTCACCGATGTCGCCTTAAACTCGTCACTGAAATCCCCGAAGCCGTCGCCTTTCTTTATATTAATGGTAAAGCGAGAGAGGGCGTGGTTGAAAACAAGTTTCTTATCGCCTTCGGCCTTCTCAAACTTCTTATTCTCTGCATCAAAGCCAAGAGTATTTGTTCCTGACACATTATTACTATATGCAAGGTCTTCGTCCGCAATAGTTGCCAAACTCTGCGAAGTGCTTACTGTCCATGCTATAGTATTAGCAATAGTTCCCGCCTGACCTTTCTTTACATTTGTATCCCAAGCATTGAAAGCGGTTTTATTTGTTTCGTTTATAGAAACACCAAGTTTGTTAGGAACGGCAATAGCATAGAGCGAAAGCTTTGACTCCTTAGCATGAATGTCATCCCAATAGCGCTTTTCGCCACCTGCACCAGTCGTCTGAGTGACAACACTCACAGATGCCTCTGTTGGAGCATTATCAATAGCAGCCGTTGCACTCGATGTCATGTATAGAGTACTTGTAGCATCTCCAACTTTGGTACTAACATAATGAAGCTTTAAGGTAGTGTTTGCTTCTGTGAAGCCGGCACGCGAAATGCTGTTAGCACCAGAAAGTTCAATGGCAGAGCGCTGTGAGTCGTCAATCTCAGCAACGTTCTCATCGCTTGAACATCCTGCTGCCACAAATGCCGTAGCAAGAAGCAAAGGGAATGTTAATTTCTTCATATATTATTGTTTTTTTATTCTTGTTGTCTTATTTACTTTTCTTCATGAAGCAATGCACCTTGCCGTACATATCCCCTTAAAGAGATTGAGGTGAATGTTTGCTTTTCCCAACGCCCAACTGATGCAGTTGTAATCAGGATTATAAGGACTGGTTATCTTGAAGTTCTCATCCTGCCTTAGATTCGGGAACCACCCTATTATCAACTCAGTCGTTCTATCCATAACCTTATGTTTTCTCTATGATTCCATGAGTACATCATAGGATTACCTTCAAGTGGTTGAGGTTTTAACAGCCGTTCATGATAAATTTGCTCCAAAGCGAAATATATCATAGGATTATCTGTCTTCATCTTGTCAAGGATATATGGAACAACAACTTTCCCCATATTGACTATTTCCCTGAGATGCTCATTTGTTGCTATCGCGTATGGGTTGCTTAGAGGTCCTGTCTCAAATATCCATCTATTATAGTGATAGTTGAACTTCTGCTCCAACAAGATTTCATGTAAGAGAGTTTTATAGTATTCATTAACTTTCTCGCGCAGAGGCTCGGCATCAATCCCTTCCGGAACAGTGAGGACAATACGGTTTTGCTCTGACCGCGAAGCATATACAGCAGCAGGCTCACCAATCATCATAGACTGTGAGTCATCGTCTATTGTATATTTTTTATTGCCTTTTGCCATACTTTTGTCTTACGTTTACATTGACTCTGCCATTAGGTCTTGGCGACCTATGAGGCTGAGCCATAAGCGTTTAATATCGCCTTTATTTCTCCAAATCCAAGTCGATGTCTGCACCAACTATCTCCTGCCATGGTTTCAAGGTTGCAGTCATCTCTATAGGATAGAGGCCATCGTCAGGGTGAGTGAGGGGAGACCATTGGTAATAGAAGCCAGACTCCATGGTCTTTGCCGATAGAGGTTCAGATACATAATGAACTTCTTCACCATTTGGCTTTGTTGCTGTTACGTATGCAAACAAATCACCATGTTCTGCAGGATCGTATGTAATCGGAAACATCATAATGTATGCCACGACGTATGGTCCCCAATTGCGACTACCGCTTTTCTTGGTAACACAATTAGAAGTGAAATCCAATTTCAACGTATTTTTAGCTTCATCCTCAGCACTTATCTGACATCCATCTGTACCTATAGCCAAATTTACACCGTAATTTGCGTTTGACTGAGAAGCATCGTATGGATGAGAGATAAGGGAATAAAAACCTTTCTCATGAAATATCGGTGTCTCACAGATGAGTCTCACCTCCTTTATTACAAGTCCTTCTTCAATCGACCTCAAATAAAGTCTTGCTATAGCTCCGATATGTCGCATCTGGAAGTTTATTCTAACGCCTTCTTCCCATTTCGTTTCCGGAGAAATCAGAATATCATACATTCCAAGATGTTCAGATGCAGCAGCCTCTGACAAATGATATTTGTCCAAATGGATTTTCTTATCTGCTTCAGTCTCTGCATATACATTCTCAAAATACTCACCAACATCTGCCAATGCCTTTTGTTTCTGACCAGCAAAACTAAAGTAACGCTTCTCGTAAGTAGGTTCTTCAGTTTGTTCTATAAGGGTCTCATTTTTTTGACAATATGCAGACCAACGTACTACATCATCCCAGATGAAATCAGCTTGTCCATTTTCGATCTTTGTGGTTTGGCTTGTTGTTTCTTGACATACAAATGTTGATGGATTTGAAGATTCAGGATTTACGCGCCAAAGATTTTGGTCGTTTGATGGGTGTGGATACTCACTCTGAGGCAACAATCCTACCACAGAAGCATCTTCCGGTGCGTTTGTGAGGTCGTGTGCTGTTGGATAGAGTACAACTTTATCATTGCTCTTCCAGCCAAAAACAAGGCTTTGACCGTCATAAACGAGCGAAGTACGAGAAGTTTGGTCGCCAGGCAAGAAGGCTTTGACAGTCGCACTTGCTCCATCCATAAGCTTCTCCGTCCAACTCTCGTCACTTGGGAAAGCTGGAATATCAACAACGGGTGAAGTCACATCGTTCTCCGTACTACAAGCGGTAAACAATGCAAATGCGACAAGTATATATGTTATAAATCTAAATTTCATTTCAAGTATATTATTCTTCTGTTTGATCATCCTCCAGAAAAGAAACTTTTTTGGACTCTAAATTTCCGCCTCCGCCATCGCCAGCGCCAGGTTTATAATCATCACCTGTAGCTTGTCCAGTCAAAGTACCAAGCAGCCCTTCCATCTGCAAGACCCTCACATGGATTGCAGGTGGAGTATATTGTCGTTTGGCTTTTATATTTTCTTTTATAATCATTATTGTCATATATTTTGATTTATAAGGCAGGAAATGTATGCCACACCTTACATTATAATATTTCAACCTCCGGGTCAGCCTCCGTATCGTTGCTGTAATGAATCGGTTTCACCTCTTGCGAAGGAGTGCTTGCAGAGAGAAGTGCCGACAGATCCGGACAGATTATTTCCATTCTTGGACGTTTATATTGTCTTTTCATCTGATAACCTTCCTTCCATTATTAATATATATAGCACCCTTGCGCACCTGCTTCACCTTGATGCCATCGAGTGTGTAATAGTCGTTGGCAGAGGTGTTGCTGGCATTAGGCGATGCGATGCCTGTATTGTTGTCGATGATTATGCCGAAAGATGCCTTGGCAGCAAGCTGTTGCGGCAGCACTGCCCAGCATTTTCCTTCCGGTATGTTGACAGGTTTCTCGCTGTTTACTTTATAGAACTGCACTACCCCACCCTGCTTCTGCAGAACGTATCCTTCCGTAACGGTCTGCGCCTTGACGGAAGCTTTCAGGTAACCAGCAGTGACGATGTCCGTAGTAGGATAATCGGATGCGTTGACAGTTCCTGTGAGGTTGCCAGTGAACCCATTCTCGCTATATACTATGTAAGGAGTGAACGCCTGAATACTGCTCACAGGAGAAAGGAAAAGGTTCTCCGTATCATTGCTTGAACAAGAGTAAGCCTTCATGTCGCTTGGCAATGCAGCCGAGAAAGGAAGCATGAGCGTTCCCCATTGTGACTTTACGCTTACGGGAACTGTGGCATTATTGCCCACCGTAACACCGTTTATCGCTGTCTGAGAAGGAACATAACCCGTGGTCTTCATTGTCTCGCCGTCGAATGTTGCAAGCTTGCAGTTGCTCAGTGCGAGAGAAACATCGCCAGGCTTTGCAAATGCCGACGCCTTCAGATAGATGGTGAGGAGCTTTCCTAAGGTGGATTTGAAGTTCTCATTACTGGTTGATATGCAAGCTATGCGAATTGTTCTTGGTGCCACTTCGCCGTATGTAGCTGTTAAAGTGTGCGTGAATGTTTTCAGTCCATCTCTATCCTCTGTGAATGGATAGATGCAACCATCGCCTTTGTATAGAGCAACGTCAGGAGCACCTTTGTAATAGTTTAACTCTATCCCGTCTGGCAGCGTTATATCCATCTCGTAGCCAGTGTATTTACGACTGCCTTCAAGAGAGACCGTAACCTTCACTTCCTCACCGCCCGGTTGCAAAGGCTCTGAGGAAAGTATAAGTCTGTCCGTCGTTGTCTCTGCAAGAGAAAACAACGACATGAGGGTTGCCAATATGGTTAATAATAACTTCATTTCTTTTTTTATGTTGTTTTTTAGGAACCGCCTTTCGTGTAGCGTCCCACAATTTCTATTGCGTCCAGGACATCAATCTCGCCGTCGTTGTTCATGTCGCAGACGGATGTTGACAGTTCTGCTGTTCGTCCTTTAGTATAATAACCGATAAGGGCTATGGCATCAAGCACGTCCACGTCACCGTCACCATTGACATCGCCCTTCTTCACTGCCTGCACATACTGCACCGAGAAACTCTTGTCGAGCAGGATGTCATCTATATGAGCAAGCGGATTCGCTATTCCGGCAGCCCGCTGCGCAGTGGATTCCTGATCGTCCTGCAAGTCATCTTGCCGTATGTTTCGCAATGTTTTTGCAGCAGCGCGAGCTTGTCCTTTGAGATCAATGTCGTAAAGTCGTCCCGCCTTCACGTCTGGTCCGAGAATAGTGGCAAGCGTTATGCTGTTGCCATTTCCATCCTTGACAGATATGCCGAGCTTCGAAGAAGAAAGATTCTGAGCAGGGAGGAAAAGATAGAGCACGACCTCACTTCCCTTAGTCACGCTGAGATTCCCTGTTTCCAAGGTCATCGTTGCGGCAAAATCTCCTAATTGCACCTTCTGGCTGACTATATCCATCGAAGCCACAGTTGCCAACACGGGATTGTCCGCAGTTATGTTCAACGACGCTATTGTCATTGCCGACGGAGCAAGGAAGGAAATTCTGAGCACCCCACCGATATGCTTGTATGAGAACGAGATAGCGTCCGAAGACGCTGTTGCCGCCGCCATCTGATAGTCGCAAGCAGCCAATCCCGAAGGATTATCATTGCCCACCTGCTTCTGCTGGTCGTAGCGGCATTGTATGTTTCGTGCATCGAACACCGAAGTCCATTTGTAAGGAGAGTAGGAATAGTACGCCATTTCCGGCTTCAGCAGATAGCCTACCGCATAGAGGCTCCTATCGTTTCGCGATGCCGACGCATTGTTGCTTGCCCCGAATGCGAGTTGCTCCATTTCGCCATATACGACGTTGCCGGAAGTAACTCCAACCCTATCTTCAGTCTGCCATGAAAGTTCCAGTCCCTTGCCTTGCCGGGACACATAATCTATCGCCCATGCGTCCGCGCAAAGAAGCACAGCAACAGAGAAGAAAAGGTTTCTTATTATGGACATTTTGCCTATTATACACGTTTTTTAGTGAGCAAAAGTAATCAGAATTACCAACCTACGCAAATATTTTGGCATAATTCCGCACAAATCACCCCCCCTTGCGCAAATTATTGACATATAATAATACATCTGAGGTTTCTCACTCTTTTAACAAAAACAAGAAAAACCAATCACTTAGATTTCAAAGATGAAGGTAAAAATGTTTTTCCTGTTTTTTGCATGAAAGAGAAGTAAGCCCATTAGGGTGATGGT
>JAZRXS010000170.1:0-38704 GCA_045600325.1 Prevotella sp. | reverse complement strand
GTCTTCGCGTAATTAATAAACTCGGTCTTGATGCAGCCCTCAAGCAGGCAGTTGCTAAGGGTTACTGCGATTACAAAGACATTAAAGTAATAGGAGAATAATCGCAATGGCAAAGAAGGCAAAAGGCAATAGAGTACAGGTAGTGCTCGAATGCACAGAAATGAAAGAAAGCGGTCTCGGCGGAACTTCACGTTACGTTACTACTAAGAACCGTAAGAATACTCCAGAGCGTCTTGAGCTTAAGAAGTACAACCCTATCTTGAAGCGCATGACTGTACACAAGGAGATTAAGTAATAACAGCTCTAAACACATTTATAAGATATGGCAAAGAAAGCGGTCGCTACTCTCCACGAAGGTTCAATGGATGGTCGCGCTTATTCAAAGGTTATCAAGATGGTGAAGAGCCCTAAGACTGGTGCTTACATCTTTGAAGAGAAGATGGTTCCTAACGAGGCAGTTAAGGACTTTTTCAAGAAGTAATAACGATTAGGCTGCATAGCCTTTCAGCTCTATAAAATATAAAGGAGTTACGCGGCTTCACGGCTGGGTAACTCCTTTTGAGTTATCAAAAACGCTTTTTTGCGCTCGGGATAACGTCAATCAGCATACAAAATAACACTTAAAATAGATGGGCTTTTTTAGTAAGATATTCAATAGGAACAAGGACAAGGAGCAGAAGCAGGATACTCTTGACCAAGGATTGGAGAAGACAAAGCAAAGCGTGTTCTCCAAGATTGCTCGTGCTATTGCCGGTAAAGACAAGGTAGATGATGAGGTTCTCGACAACCTTGAGGAAGTACTTATTACTTCTGACGTTGGTGTTGACACAACTCTCAAGATCATCGAGCGTATAGAACAGCGTGTTGCTCGCGACAAGTATGTCTCTACCTCAGAGCTCAACCGTATGCTCAAGGAAGAAATTGCAAATCTCCTTGCAGAGACAGGCAACAAGGATGGCGACGAATGGGAACTTCCTGAAGACCACAAGCCATACGTGATTCTCGTTGTTGGCGTAAATGGCGTGGGCAAGACCACTACCATCGGTAAGCTCGCATGGCAGTTCAAGCAGGCAGGCAAGAAGGTTTATCTTGGTGCTGCCGACACCTTCCGTGCGGCTGCTGTTGACCAGATTTGCATCTGGGGGGAGCGCGTTGGTGTGCCTGTTATCAAGCAACAGATGGGTTCTGATCCTGCAAGTGTGGCTTTCGATACAATATCTTCTGCAAAAGCTAATGGCGCTGATGTTGTTATCATCGATACTGCTGGTCGTCTTCACAATAAGGTCGGTCTCATGAATGAGTTGAAGAAGATAAAGGATGTCATGAAGAAGGTTATGCCAGAGGCACCGGACGAGGTTCTTCTCGTACTTGATGGTTCTACTGGACAGAATGCTTTCGAGCAGGCGAAACAGTTCTCTGCTGTTACGCAGATATCTTCTCTTGCCATTACGAAGCTTGATGGTACAGCAAAGGGTGGCGTCGTTATAGGCATTAGCGACCAGCTTCAGGTACCTGTGAAATACATCGGACTTGGCGAAGGCATGGAAGATCTTCAGCTATTCAATAGAACAGACTTTGTAAATACATTGTTCAAGTAAGTTTTATACTACTTAACGCTTAATATAGAAATGACAATTGACCTTATCACTCTCGGATGTTCGAAGAATCTTGTGGATTCCGAAACGCTTATGAAGCAACTTGAAGCCATTGGTTTTGACTGCACTCATGACAGTCAGAATCCAAAAGGCGAGATCGTTGTTATAAACACTTGCGGTTTTATTCAGGATGCAAAGGAAGAAAGTATCGAGAAAATCCTTGAGTTTGCAGAAGCAAAAGAGGAGGGTAGGGTGGAAGAACTCTATGTAATGGGCTGCTTGTCAGGTCGTTATATGGAGGAACTTCAGAAGGAGATTCCTGAAGTGGATAAGTTCTACGGTAAGTTTGATTACAAGCAACTTGCCAAGGATCTTGCCGAAAAGCATGGAAACAACAAGGGCGTGACGGCCATTGGTTGCTATAAAGAGGCGATAGGACGTCACATTACCACTCCTTCTCATTACGCATACTTGAAGATTTCTGAGGGATGCGACCGCCATTGTGCTTACTGTGCAATACCAATAATGACGGGCAAACACCAGAGCCGCTCTCAGGAAGATATTATCGCTGAAGTGAAATCTCTTGTTGCTGAGGGAGTGAAGGAGTTTAACGTAATTGCTCAGGAGCTTACCTACTATGGTATAGACATAGACGGAAAGCAGCATATAGCAGAACTTGTGGAAGCAATCTCCGATGTTGAAGGCGTTGAATGGATTCGTCTCCATTATGCTTATCCTACCCATTTCCCTATGGATTTGCTGCGCGTAATTCGAGAAAAGGATAATGTCTGCAAGTACATGGACATTGCCCTTCAGCACATTTCCGATAATATGCTCTCAAAGATGCGTCGTAACATCACCAAGCAGGATACACTCAACCTTATTGCCGCCATGCGAAAGGAAGTGCCGGGAATCTGCTTGAGAACAACCTTGATGGTAGGCTTTCCCGGAGAAACGGAAGAGGATTTCCAAGAACTCATGGACTTTACTCGTGATGTGAAGTTCGACCGTATGGGTGCTTTTGCTTATTCTGAAGAAGATGGAACATATAGTGCAGACAATTATGCGAATGATGTTCCTGAACAAGTAAAGCACGAACGTCTTGATAAGTTGATGGCTCTGCAACAGTCTATTAGTGAACAGCTTACTGCTACATTCATCGGAAAGACACTTAAAGTAATTGTCGATCGCAAGGAGGGTGAATATTTCATCTGCCGTTCTGAGTATTCTTCACCAGAAGTTGACCCGGAAGTACTTGTAAAGACAGATGTGGAAATGTCTGTCGGCGAGTTCTATAACGTGAAGATTACGGGTTCTGATGAGTTTGATCTTTATGCAGAGGTGGTTGTCTAATGTGGAATATCCACCAGAATAATACAATGAATCACAAATCATTTATAGATACTTTATCCGAAAAACTCGGAAATACATCCGAAGAGACTCAAGCAAACTATGATGCGTTGCTTGATGTCTTCACCAATAACCTGAAGTCAGGTAACCAGATAAACATATCTTCTTTCGGACTTTTTGAAGTGAACCTGAAGGAAGATAAGATTATTGTTGACCCAAGTACAAAGAAGAAGATGCTTGTTCCGCCAAGACTTGAACTAAACTTTACAGGAAAGTAACACATGGAAAGACTTCAGATTAGAGAAATATCAAGACAACTGGCACAGACAAAACACATGTCGATAGGTGATGCTGAGCGTTTCGTTAAAGAAATGTTCAGCACAATTTATGAAGGACTCAAACAAGACAAACAGGTTATTATCAACGGTTTGGGCACTTTCAAATTGCAGGTTGTCAAGGAAAAAGAAATTGTTGCATTTACTCCAGACATAGAGATTGCGCGTCAGATAAATGCTCCGTTTGAGAACTTCAAGACGGTAGAGATAACTGTGGATTTACCTGACGAGGAAGTAGAGGGAGGAGAATCGGAAGATGTGAGTGATGATTCTTCTTCAGTTCCTGTGAACGAAGAACAGAAACAAGACGAAAACGATGCAGAAACTCCTGAACAAGAAACACCAGCCGTTGAGGAAAAAGTTGATGCCTTGACGGAAAAAGTGGAAGCTCTCACGGAGCAGATAGAGAAAAAGAAGACCAATAGGAAGCGTTTGGCAGTCATATTCGGGTTGATAGCTCTTATTGTATTGCTGGCGATAGGCGGATTCTTTTATAATCAACATAAGATAGCAGAGAAGGAAGCTGCTGAAAAGGTTCGTATAGCAGCTGAGAAAGAGACTGAAATTAAGCATAAACAAGACTCTATTGATAATATAAAGAAACTCGTTGGCTCCATAGATTTGACTGATGAGCAGAAACATCAGATAACTGGTGACGGTAAACCTGACGCTCCAGAATACCCTTGTTCTATGCCGTTGGAGAAGGCAAAGAAGTATCTTGATCATGCTGGATATAAAATAGTAGGTACACAGGAAGTAATAGAAGTGGAGGCTAATCAATCGCTTTCTGATATAGCCGCAACTTTCGGTATGCAGCGAGGCGAATTCTTGATACAGTATCATAATGCGTTAGAAAGTGTTAAAGAAGGTCAAAAGATTAGAATTCCTTTGTTAGAACTCAAAAAATAGTGTTAAATTTGCAGTCGCAAAAGCTCTAATTTACAAATTAAAAGAAAAATAGAAAACCAAAATAATGGCAGAATCATTAGATATCCGTGCACTCAATGCTCATATAGAGCAGCATAGTGCTTTTGTCCAGAATCTTGTGATGGGATTGAATCAAACCATCGTAGGACAAAAACATCTGGTAGAAAGTCTTGTTCTTGGACTTCTTTCAAATGGTCATATCCTCCTTGAAGGTCTTCCAGGTCTTGCTAAGACATTGGCAATAAAGACTCTCTCACAATTAATTGACGCAGATTTCTCTCGTATTCAGTTTACGCCAGACCTTCTTCCTGCTGACGTTATCGGTACGATGGTGTATTCTCAGAAAGACGAGAAATTCCATGTTAAGAAAGGTCCCGTATTTGCAAACTTCGTCCTTGCGGATGAAATAAACCGTGCTCCAGCAAAGGTGCAAAGTGCTCTTCTCGAAGCAATGCAGGAAGGTCAGGTGACTATTGGCAGCGAAACATTCTCTCTCCCAAAGCCTTTCCTTGTGATGGCTACTCAGAATCCGATAGAGCAGGAAGGAACATATCAACTTCCTGAAGCACAGGTGGATCGTTTCATGCTGAAGGTAATTGTAGATTATCCTTCTCTTGAAGAGGAGAAATTGATAATCCGCCAGAATCTTGCAGGAGAGAAGTCAAATGTACTTCCTGTTGCAACAGCCAAGGAGATAATTGATGCTCGTGAGGTTGTTTCTCAAGTTTATATTGATGAAAAGATAGAGCAATATATTGCTGATCTTGTCTTTGCAACACGTTACCCAGAACGTTATCAGCTTGAAGCCATCAAGCCAATGATAACATTCGGCGGAAGTCCACGTGCAAGCATTAATCTCGCCAAGGCTTCACGCACATACGCCTTCATTAAACGTAGAGGTTATGTTGTACCTGAAGACGTTCGTGCTGTCGCGCATGATGTTCTGCGTCATCGCATCGGACTTTCATATGAGGCAGAAGCTACTAATGTAAACACTGAACAGATTATCTCAGAGATACTTAACAAGGTACAGGTACCATAATGAATTCTCAAGAACTTCTTGCAAAAGTACGTAAATTGGACATCAAGGCCCGCGGATTGACAAAGAATATATTCGCAGGCCAGTATCATTCTGCCTTTAAAGGAAGAGGTATGGTGTTCAGTGAGGTTCGAGAATATATGTACGGCGATGATGTCCGTGACATAGATTGGAATGTGACAGCTCGTTTTCATCATCCTTTCGTAAAGGTTTTTGAGGAGGAACGCGAGCTTACAGTATTCCTTCTCGTGGATGTCAGTGGAAGTCAGAACTTTGGTCTTCATCATCAACTGCTCAAAGATACGATCACAGAGATCGCTGCTACCATAGCTTTCTCCGCAATAGAAAACAATGATAAGATAGGAGTAATCTTTTTCTCGGATAAGATAGAGAAGGTCATACCTGCCAAAAAAGGTAGAAAGCATATTCTTCATATTATTCGTGAGATGCTTGATTTCCAACCACAAAGTCATAGAACAGATGTTTCTGTTGCTTTGGAATCTCTAAACCGTCTTGTAAAAGGAAGATCAACAACGTTCCTGTTGAGTGATTTCTATACTCCTCAAAACTTTGAGAAAGCGCTTAGCATAAGTAGCAACAAGCATGACGTTATTGCCATACAGGTCTATGATAAATTCCAGGAGCAATTGCCTAATGTTGGATTAATCAAGGTTGTTGATGCAGAAACTGGGCATGAGACTTATCTTGACACAGCAAGCAAGGATGTACGTACTGCCCATTCCATAGCATGGAAACAAAAGCAAGATATGCTTTCTAAGATGTTTAATAAGACCAAGACCGACAACATTTCCGTCTCTACAACCGACGATTATGTGGTAGCTCTCACAAAACTATTCAAGCAAAGAGCGAAATAAACTATTCAGTTCTTTGTTGATGAAGATAATTCTTCGTTAGTAAATAATGAAAAAACTCTTTTCCATAATACTCTTTTCCCTTCTCCCACTTCTTTCTTTCGCCCAAAGCGTAAAGCAAGAAATAGATTCTGTGGAGATCTTCATTGGATGTCAGGCGCATTTGAAGGTAACTGTTATGTCCCAAAAGGGACAGAAGGTTGAGATGCCGATATTCAAGGAGAATCAGTATATTACTCCAGGAGTAGAGGTTCTTGATAATGGTGAGGAAACAACTTCTGAACGGGAGAACAACTCCGTAGAGACTACAAGACAATATACGCTGACTTCATTTGATGACACATTATATTATATACCTCCTGTGAAAGTTAAAGTGGACGGTAAAGAGTTTGAAGGAAAGAGTCTCGCATTGAAAGTAATTACACTTGACGTTGATACCCTTCATCCTGAAATATTCTTCCCACCACAAGATGTGCAGAACCCACCGTTTGAATTAAGCGACTGGACAGACATCATCATTCTTTCGTCTATAGCTCTTCTCCTGTTTGTATTATCTGCATATTTCTACAAGCGTCGTAAGGAAAACAAACCGCTTAAAATCAGATTCCCATTCAGAAGGAAACTTACTCCTTATGAGCATGCGTTGAAGGATATAAATGAATTGAAGTCGAAAGGCACTTCTCATTCAGAGAATCAGAAAGAATACTATTCTGCTCTTACAGACACCCTTCGCTCATACATGGAATCTCGTTTTGGCTTCAATGCCAAGGAGATGATTACCTCAGAGATTATTGAAGCATTGAGAAAGCAAGAAAATGCGACAATGATTAATGAGCTTAAACAACTCTTTGAAACCGCTGACCTTGTCAAGTTTGCTAAGTTTGTTGTTCCATTGAGCGAGAATGACCAGAACTTGACAAATGCTTTACAATTTGTGGCAAATACAAAGCCAGAAGAAAAGCATGAAGAAGAAAAGAAACCACAAAAATCAGAGGCAGAAAAACAGAAGATACTCTGGCGTAGGATTTACACAGCTCTAGTTATAGCTTTCGCTATCATAGGCTCTGTGCTTATCGCTTGGTGCTGTTGGCTTCTTATCAATCTGCTATAGAGGTTCATGACTCTAGAAGATAAGATAGATGCCATATTAATGATCTGTCACCCTGATATTACTTAGAATAATAAAAACAAACTTAGATTAGACATTGTTTTTCGCAAACAAAGAATATTTCCTACTCTTTCTACTGCTGATACCATATATCTGGTATCTGTATCGCAGTTCAAAGAAATCGGCCACAATGTTAGTAGCCGATACATCCTGCTATTCGAAACTTCCAAGGACATTACGTCAACGACTGATGTGGTTGCCTAATGCTTTGCGTATAGCTTTGATTTCTATGCTTATCATTATTCTTGCCCGTCCGCAAACAACCAAAAGTTGGGGCACAAGAACGACTGAGGGTATAGATATAATGCTTGCTATGGACGTTTCAACCAGTATGACTCTCAACGATCTTTCGCCAACCCGAATAGATGCGGCGAAAAGTGTAGCAGCTGAGTTCATAACCAATCGCCCTGATGACAATATCGGTCTGACAGTTTTTGCGGCAGAAGCGTTTACACAATGTCCGATGACTACTGATCATGCCTCGTTGCTGAATATGCTTCGTGGGGTTAGTACGAATATGGCTGAAGACGGTGTTATAGAAGATGGTACTGCCATCGGTATGGGACTTGCCAACTCCCTTTCACGTCTCAAGGATTCCAAAGCAAAGAGTCGAATAGTTATTCTTCTGACTGACGGTAGTAATAACTGTGGAGAAATAACTCCTCTTCAGGCTGCAAAGATTGCAAAGACTTACGGCATTAGAGTCTATACCGTGGCTGCGTATAGCGGAGAGATGTTGAATGTACCAGTACAAGTCGGAGGTACAATACGTTATATGCACACGAAGGATTTCGTAGATGAAAAGCCTTTGAAAGAAATTGCTCAAATGACGGATGGCAAGTTCTATCGCGCAACAAATTCAAGTGAACTCTTTTCTATTTATAAAGAGATAGACTCTCTTGAGAAATCCAAGATTGATGTAAAGAACTTCTCGCGCAAGAACGAAGCATTCCAACTGTTTGCTATAATAGCGGTATTGCTTCTTGTGGCAGAAATACTCTTGCGTCTCACTTGGCTACGCAAACTTCCATAAGTAGAATAATCCAATAATATTCCATAATTCAACTCATTATAAAATATTAACTGTTTTGAAATTCGCTTCTCCAGAATATTTTTATTTGCTGTTGCTCATTCCTTTGTTTATCGGATTGCGCTTATATGTGTATTACAAGCGCAAGAGGGCACTTCACATTCTTGGTGACAAAGAACTGGTATACAAGATGATGCCAGAGTTGTCTTTGTTGAGAGAGAATGTCAAGTACAGCATAATCTTGATAATATTCTCACTTCTTGTAGTTCTTCTTGCTCGTCCGCAGATGGGCGTTAAAGTTAGTGAAGAAGAACGTAATGGCATAGAGGTGATGATAGCTATGGATATCAGTAACTCTATGAGAGCAGAAGATGTTGCGCCTTCACGTTTGGAAAAGACCAAGCTGCTAATAGAGAACTTAGTGGATCATTTCAATAAAGATAGAGTTGGTCTTATTGTGTTTGCAGGTGATGCATTTGTCCAATTGCCTATAACGAATGACTATGTTTCTGCCAAGATGTTCATGCGCAGTATCAAACCAGAGCTTATTGGCTCTCAGGGAACTTGTATTGCAGATGCTCTTGATCTCTCAATGAAAAGCTTTACGAATCAGGAAGATATAGGTAAGGCTATCATTCTCATAACAGACGGTGAAGATCATGAGGGTGGAGCAGAGGAAATGGCTGCTCAAGCGTATAAAAGCGGTCACAATGTTTTTGTGCTTGGAGTTGGTAGCGAGAAAGGAGCCCCTGTGCCAGATGCCGAGAATGGAGGCTATATGCGCGATAATGCAGACGAGCAAGTCATGTCCAAGCTGAATGTAGAAATGTGTAAGTCGATAGCTAATGCAGGTCATGGCTCGTTTATTCATGTGGAAAATAACAATCGTGCTCAGGAATTGCTCAATGAACAACTTTCACAACTACAGAAAGGCAAGATGAATTCTGTAATATATAGTGATTATGAAGAGCAATTTCAAGTCATAGTATGGATCATATTATTCCTTATTATTGTGGAACTTTTTATTTCTGAGACATCAAACGGATTCTTTACGAAGCTTTCAAAGATGGCTTCCAAGAGAACACTTTCCTCGTCAATACCAAAGATGATGATTATCTTTGCGATGATGTGTTCTGCCTTATCTGCTAATGCACAAACAGATAGGCAATTCATTAGAAGTGGAAACAAGTATTATCGTGCAGAACAATTTGATAAGGCTGAGATTGAATATAAGAAGGCCTTGGAAAGAAATGCCAATAACCCAGAAGCATTGTATAATATGGGGTGCGCGAAGATGATGCAATCAAACGATTCTGTTGCACTTGAGTTCTTTGGGAAA
This sequence comes from Prevotella sp., assembly GCA_045600325.1. Classification (GTDB taxonomy): domain Bacteria; phylum Bacteroidota; class Bacteroidia; order Bacteroidales; family Bacteroidaceae; genus Prevotella. The sequence continues at coordinate 29,049 of JAZRXS010000170.1, read as the reverse complement.
GCGGCTGGTTTTCAGAAAGATAAAAAACGTAAAGCTCAGATTTTCCATAATGCAGGTGTTATTCAGCAAAACCATCAGGATTACGCCAATGCTATCGAGATGTATAAGGAAAGTCTTCGCAATGATCCTTTCAACGATCAAACCCGTTACAACCTTGCACTTTGTAAGGCTTTGTTGAAGAAACAGCAACAAAACCAGCAGAATCAAGATAAAAAGAATCAAGGCCAGCAGAACCAGGACAAACAAAATCAAGATAAGCAGAATAAGGACAAGCAAAACCAAGATAAGCAAAACCAAGATAAACAGAATCAAGACAAGCAGAATCAGCAGGGAAATAATCAAGATTCTAATGAACCAAGACCGACAGATCTTGACAAGGAAAACGCTGAACAGCTTCTAAATGCTGCTAAGAACCAGGAGCGTGCCACTCAAGAGAAGGTCAATAGTTATCAGATGCGCCGTAGAAATTCCAGCAGGCAGAAGAATTGGTAAAACTATTGAGCAGGTATCTTTAGACATTTAATACTAATAATGAAAAGGATTTTTTCTATATATACATTTCTTCTGATCTCCGTTGTGCTCTTGGCGCAGGGAGTTCAGGTAACAGCTCCATCGTCCGTTTCTGTAGGCGAGAATTTCCGCGTAGAGTTCTATATTTCTACAAGTGATGTTGCTGATGCAAGATTCAATGGAACTCTGCCAGATGCTATTGAAGAGGTGGCGGGTCCGTATCTGTCAACCCAATCAAGCTATCAGATTGTCAACGGACATAGCACTAGTAGCAGTAGCACTCGTATCACTTATGTTTTTTATGCAGCAAAAGCGGGCAACTATATCATTCCTGCGCTTAATGTTCGTATAGGTGGAAAAACCCTTACTTCACGTCCACACCAAATAAAGATCGGTGGCGGTAATGGTGGTCAAGCGCAAGATCCTCAGGGAGCACCTCGCATGCATCAGCAACGTCAGTCAAGACCACAGACACATGACCAAGTATCTTCTTCTGCACCAGCCAATAATAACGATGTCTTTATCCGTGTGTCTGCTGATAAGAGTACTGTTGTAGAGCAAGAGCCTATAAAGCTTACTTATAAACTCTATACTTCTGCCCCAATTGCAGCACCTGAAGAGCTGAAAATGCCTAATGTTCAGGATTTTACCATATACGAAATAGAGCAGCCAAAACGTACTGCATGGACGCGTGAGACAATAAACGGAAAGACTTATGAATGCGCTGTATGGAAGCAATACATTGTTTTTCCGCAGAGTAAGGGTAATCTTACTATTCCAGGAAATTCTGTTCATATAAACCGAAGAATTCAACATGCTATAGACCCCCTTGAAGAACTCTTCAACTCTGGTGCCTCTTACCATGAGGAAACAATGGAGATTTCTGTTCCTTCACTCTCCATTAGTGTGCAGTCTCTCCCAGAACCACGACCTGCCAATTTCTCTGGAGGCGTTGGAAATTTCAATATATTAGCCACACTTGATAAGAATGAGGTTAACGCAGGAGAGCCGATCACGGTTACTGTTCGTGTTTCAGGATCAGGAAATATGAAGCTCCTCAAGCAACCTGTCATCAATTTCCCAAAGGATTTTGAGGTTTATGATCCGAAAGTATCGGATAATTCCCACAATTCTGGCACAGGATTGGAAGGTTCTGTCACATACGAGTATATTGCTGTACCACAGAATAAGGGCGCTTTCACGATACCTTCTATAGAGTACACTTATTATGATTTGCAGAGCAAGAGCTATAAGACTGTCAAAACAGAAGCCATGTCTCTAAAAGTCAATGCCGAGGTGGCATCATCAACTTCTGAGGACTATCAGGAGCAGCTTCGTAATTCAGACATCTATTCTATCAAGCAGTTTGCTGACGTTAACTATAATACTAATGATAGATTCTTCCTTTCTACTTGGTATATCACCATACTCTTGTTACTTCTTGTTTCGTTCTTTGTCCTTCTCTTCGTGTTCAGAAAGAGAGCCATTGAACGTGCAGACGTTGTACGTATGAGAGCCAAGACTGCCAACAAGGTTGCAACCAAGAAACTCCAGAAGGCTGCGCATCTGATGAAAGCCAACAAGAAGGATGAGTTCTATGATGAAGTTTTGCGTGCTTTGTGGGGCTATGCTGCCGACAAGATAAACATTCCTGTAGAAAACCTCTCAAAAGACAATATCCAGGAGAAACTTTTGGGTCGCGGCTGCAACACTTATTCCGTAGAGAAGTTTACGGATGCTATTGCAGAGTGTGAATATGCACGCTATGCGCCTACACAAGACGAAAAATCAAGTATGAACAATACCTATGAAATGGCGATAACTGCTATTACTGAAATTGAAGACTCTCTCAAGGTTACGAAAGCAACAAAGACTGCTTCCGTTAAGTCTTTCGCTCTGACCTTGATACTTACATTTACCATGGCTCTGATAGCTGTCTCTTCAAAAGCAGCCACTACAATTGAGACAGCAAATGCCGCCTATCAGTCAGGTAACTATCAAACAGCCATTGCACTTTATGAGCAGGCGCTTAAGGTAGGGGATAGTCCTGAATTGTATTATAACCTTGGAAATGCGTACTATAGGTCAAACAATGTTACTTTGGCATTACTCAATTATGAGAAGGCGTATCTGATGGATCCTTCTGATGCCGATGTACGCCATAATCTCGACTTTGTAAGAACAAAGACTGTAGATAAGCTCATACCTTCCACAGACATTTTCCTGGTTTCCTGGTTCAGGAGTTTTGTCTATTGTATGTCTATCTATGGATGGTCTATATTCTCCATTATAATGATCATCATTAGTTTGGCATCTCTTCTCTCATATCTTTTCACAAATAATGATATTATTCGTAAATGTAGCTTCTGGCTTACTCTCGCTACCTTCGTCATGTTCCTGATGAGCATATTGTTCGCACTTCATCAGAACTATTATTTGCGTAATGACGATGCTGCAATTGTTGTCGCGAAAGAGGTACATATTAAAAAGTCGCCAGAACAAAGAAGTGAGAATATCGCCACGATTCATGAAGGCACTCATGTTGATATCATCGATGATGGCATGAAAGACTGGAAGGAAGTGGAACTTCCTGATGGAAAGAGCGGTTGGATTCCTACCGGTACATTTACTCGTATTGAGTTGAAGATTAATAATTGATATATTATAGTATGTTAAAGATCTCAGACTTCAACTATAATCTCCCTGACGAGCGTATTGCCAAGTTTCCTGTAGCAGAGCGCGATCACAGCAAACTGCTCATATACAATAAAGGTGTCATCTCTGATGATGTGTTCTGCAATATCCCCAAGTATTTGCCGAAAGGGGCTTTGATGGTGTTTAACAACACACGCGTAATACGTGCCCGTATGCATTTTCGTAAGGAAACAGGCGCATTAATAGAGATATTCCTCCTTGAACCCTATTTCCCAGCTGATTATGAACAGATGTTCCAAACACGCGGATGTTGCCAATGGCTTTGTCTTGTTGGCAATAAGAAGAAGTGGAAGGAAGGATTGTTGAAGCAAAATCCAACACCAGAAATCACTCTTTCTGCACGTAATATTGGCACACATGGCACTTCGCAGATTATAGAATTCTCCTGGGAAGGCAATGTTTCTTTTGCAGAAATAGTGGATCTTGCGGGAGAACTTCCTATTCCTCCATATCTGAATCGTGACACAGAGAAGAGTGATCTAACAACTTACCAGACGGTCTATTCAAAGATAAAAGGATCTGTAGCAGCTCCTACAGCCGGCTTGCATTTCACTAAATCTGTGCTCTCGGATATAGATGCTTGCGAGATTGAGCGCGATGAGGTGACGCTCCATGTAGGAGCAGGTACGTTCAAGCCTGTAAAGACAGAAGATGTAGCTGATCATGAGATGCACGCAGAGCATATTTCGGTTAAACTCTCTACCATAAGGAACCTTATTAGGCACAACGCTCAAGCCATTGCTGTGGGTACAACTTCCGTAAGAACACTTGAAAGTTTGTACTATATAGGTGCGCAGTTGCATAAAGATAATAAGCCACAAGAGCAGAACTCCTTTACTGTTTCTCAATGGGAACCATATCAGTCAGGAGCCAATGATGTTCCTGCCCTTGATGCTTTGAAGGCCATAGAACGCTATCTTGTAGAGAATGAGCTTGATGCCTTACATGCTTCTACCCAGATTATCATAACACCTGCAGGCTATGATTACAAGATTGTGAAGATGGTTGTGACTAATTTCCATCAGCCACAGAGCACATTGCTGCTTCTTGTTTCAGCTCTTATTGGAGACGATTGGCACAAGGTATATGATTATGCTCTCTCTCATGATTTCCGTTTCCTTTCTTATGGGGACAGTTCCTTGCTGATTCCGTAAGGAGTTCAATCCCTAATCAGGATAGACTTGAACCAGTCTTTGAGGATTCCACGATATTGCCCTTGTGAGTCGGAGATTAACATGAGTGTTCTCTGACCTTTAGAATTGGTCGGTAGTAGGCATATTCCTTCGTAGTTAGCCCAGTCTTGGCGTAATAGACTTAGCTTTGTTTGGAAGGATAGTAGTAATCTCTTGGGCAAAATGCCCCCGATTGATGCTTCCTTTGTATCCACAAGATAAATCTTTGTGGTTGTGGACGAACCGATATAGTTGGCAGAAACTCGTGCCTCTCGCTCAAGTACAAGCAACCTCCCTTTTCCTATACTTGCCAGATCGCTGACACCAAGGGCAAATGTTCGTGCCTGCGCCGTGGAAGACGGCTTGTCGGCCTTGTATCGGTACCAAACGGTTTGATGGAGAGAGTCGTCGAAAGCAAAGAGTCTAACGGTGGATTCCTTGCCATTGGTGGCAGTGGCAGCTTCTCCGTCTTGCATTAAAGGTCCCTCGGTGGCTGTCCAGAGAAGGTGCCAATCAGCATCGTAGCAAAGTGACTCGATGCTCATATTGCTGCGGATATTCCTTGCTATGCTATCCGGAAACAAAATTTTCCTGCCCGTAAGTTTACCGTCAAGAGTTAGTTCTGAGATGGTGTTGTCAGCCTCTTGCGAAATGAAAAGCTTGGACGTATGAGGATTGTATGCAATGCCTTCTATGTCATAATGACCACTGCCTGTGCCCTTGTAGCCAAGGTTCTGCACATCGCGAATCTTTCCTGTAGTATCATCCGTCTGAATCTTCATAAGGAAGAAGCCATGACCTTCACTCTTGTCGCTGACAACGGCAAAGGTATCAGCAGCAATGTGCGTGATGCCGCTGTATTCTCCTGCAGGAACTTCCGCTCCGAACGATTGCTGCGCATTGACATTCAGAACGTCAATCTCTGTCTGTGCAAAAGAGATTGATGCTGTAAGAAATAGTATAGATAGTAGAAAACTTCTCATTATTCTCAAAACATTAATCTCCGAACAGCTTCAAGTACTCATCAACGAAGTTCGGCGTGAAGGTTTCGTTGTCGAGATTGTCAAGTATGTCTTGCTTTGCCCAGAATCTGCCACCGTCTAGCTCTTCGCTTGGTTTCACTTCTCCATCATAGACGGTAGTGAAAACGGTGACAAGTTCCTTCTCGCGAGGACCTTCGAAGATATAGCGAGTGAGGAGTTTTGGCTCATAATCGGTCATACCGAGTTCTTCGCGCACTTCCCTTACGAGAGCTTCCTCTATGGTTTCGCCATAGTCAACGTGTCCGCCGCAAGCTGTATCCCACTTGCCTGGCTGAATGTCTTTCCACTCAGGACGCTTCTGGAGAAAGAGTTCGTCTTTGGAATTGAACACGTGGAGATGAACTACAGGATGAAGAATCTTTGAGCCATCGTGCGCCTGACCGCGAGTTATCTTGCCTATTACGTTGCCCTGCTCATCGCAAACAGGGAAGAGTTCTTGTTGATTATCAGTCATTATTAATAATAAGTCTTAGGAATACTTTCAATAAATCTTTGCTTTTTATAGCATAAACAAAAGCTTTAGATTTTTTTTCGTATACAAAAGTGATTCAAGTTTGTATACAAAAGTGACTCGTGTTTGTATACGAAATTTTTTCTAACTGCTAAAGTTATGCCTCACAAGTCCCATTTCTGCGGCCTTTTTCATTAGAAGTTCCATGAGCGGTTCGCGTTCGTTTGTGACCTTATTGTCGAGAACTGCGTCCTTGAGACATTGTTTCAAGCTACCGACTTCACGAGAAGGTTTGAGATTGAACATTTCCATTATCTCATTGCCGTCGATAACTGGCTGGAGAAGACGCTTGAAGTCTTTTTCCTTAAGGTCAACAAGCTTCTCGCGAACCATGCGGAAGTTCTCGAGAAAGACTTTCTTCTTGCCTTCGTTCTTTGAGGTAATGTCAGCCTCGCAAAGCATCATGAGGTCGTCTATGTCATCGCCAGCATCGTTGATAAGACGGCGAACAGCAGAATCCGTAACTTCTTCGTCAGCAATGACTTGCGGACGCATGTGCATATCCACAAGCTTCTGTACATACTTCATCTTCATGTCGAGTGGAAGTTTCATGCGACGGAAGATTTCAGGAATCATCTTTGCTCCGATGAAGTTGTGATTCTTGAAAGTCCAACCTTGTGGAAGTTCCCATCTTTTGCTCTTCGGTTTTCCAATATCATGAAGCAGAGCTGCCCATCGTAGCCATAGTCCTTCCTTTATGTCTTTGCCTTCTTCAGCATATTCCTTTGCCTGGCGCAGTGCCACATTATCAAGCACTTCAAGAGTATGGTAGAAATTGTTCTTGTGCGCACGACCGTTTCTTGTCTCAACGATGTCAAGGGCAGCAAGTTCCGGAAGGATGAGTTGCAGAAGTCCGCAGCGGTGGAGATCAACAAAGCCTTTGCTTGGAATTGGCGAAAGCAGAATCTTGTTGAGTTCTTCCTGTATGCGCTCGCCTGAGATTATCTTTATGCGCTCTGCCATATGCTCAAGGGCGGTGAATGTCTCTTCATCGATGAAAAAGTTCAACTGTGTGGCAAAACGAACGCAACGTAGCATTCTGAGAGGATCATCTGAGAATGTAATGCCTGGCTCAAGCGGCGTACGAATGATGCCGTCTTCAAGGTCTTCTATGCCATAGAACGGGTCAACAAGTTCGCCGAAGCGGTTCCTGTTCAGGCAGATAGCCATAGCATTAATGGTGAAGTCACGGCGGTTCTGGTCGTCTTCAAGAGAGCCATCTTCAACGATAGGCTTACGACTGTTGCGCTGATAACTTTCTTTTCTTGCGCCTACAAACTCAATCTCTTCCTTGCCAAACTTCACTTGTGCAGTACCGAAGTTCTTGAATACGGAGAGATGAGCGCGTTTCTTGCCTTTGTCAAGTTTCTTCTTGAAAGCCTTTGCCACCTCAATGCCGCTGCCTACGACAACGCAATCGATGTCTTTTGATGGGCGTTCAAGAAAGAGGTCGCGGACGTAACCGCCCACGACATAACATTCCACACCAAGCTCATCGGCAGTCTCGCCAATAAGGTGGAAAAGAGGTTTATCGAGTATTTGTGAGAGTTCTGAATCTGAATAGATTTTCATCTTTTATCTTCTTCCTTTCATTATTATCAGCGGCACGAGCATTTCTTCCATGGAGATGCCACCGTGCTGGAAAGTGTCCTTGTAGTAAGAGACATAGTAATTGTAGTTGTTCGGATATGCAAAGAACGAATCGCCGGTAGCGAAAACATAGCTAGTGGAAATGTTTGGCGCAGGCAACTGTGCGTCCTTCGGATTCTTTATCACGAAAACCTCCTTCTGGTTGTAAGCGAGATTCTTGCCAAGCTTATAGCGAAGGTTGGTGTTTGTGTTGCGGTCGCCAATGATCTTCACTGGCTTGGAGGCACGGATAGAGCCGTGGTCGGTAGTGATGACCGTCGTATAGTTGCTCTTTGCAAGAAGCTTGAAGAGTTCGGAGAGGACGGAATGTTCAAACCAACTGCGAGTGATTGAGCGATAAGCCGTCTCATTGTTTGCCAATTCGCGCACCATTTTCGACTCCGTACGAGCGTGAGAAAGCATGTCTATGAAGTTGACTACAAGCACATTAAGGTCATACTGCTCAAGGCTCTTATACTGCTGAAGGAAATGGTCGGCAGCTTGCGAGTCGTTGACCTTATGATATGAGAAAGTGTTCTTGCGACGATAGCGGTCAAGCAATGTTTGGATGAGTGGCGCTTCGTTCAGGTTCTTGCCTTCTTCCTCATCCTCATCAACCCAGAGTTCAGGGAACATCTTTGCTATCTGGTCAGGCATAAGGCCAGAGAAGATTGCGTTGCGAGCATACTGTGTGGCAGTAGGGAGGATGGTTGTGTAGAGCTGTTCGTCAACATCAAAGCCATCGGCGATGTCTTCGGCAAGGGCACGCCACTGGTCGTAGCGGAAATTATCGATGACAATGAGGAAGACCTTCTCGCCCTTGTCAAGCAACGGAAAGATTTTCTTCGCCATCAGATTATTGCTCATAACCTGACTCTCGGCATTGCTCTTGCCAATCCAGTCGAGATAGTTCTTCTTTACGAACTTCGCAAAACCACCATTAGCCTCTTCCTTCTGCGAGCGGAGCATATCCATCATGCCAGTATCGGCTGCGGAAAGTTTCAGTTCTTGCAGCGTTAGGCGCTTATAGACATCTATCCATTCTTCAGTAGAATTGGCATTATAGATCTGCATGGAGATGTCCATAAAGCTCTGCTGATAAGATGATTGCGCCACTTGCGACACGATTTCCTTCTTGTGGATATTCTTCTTCAAGGTAAGGAGAATCTGCGCCGGATTGACTGGCTTTATGAGATAGTCGGCAATCTGTTCGCCAATAGCTTGGTTCATAATGTCTTCTTCCTCGCTCTTCGTGACCATAACGACAGGCGTAGCAGGCTGTATCTCCTTGATTATCTGGAGAGTCTCAAGACCTGTAATGCCGGGCATCATCTCGTCCAGAAGCACGAGGTCAAAGGTATGTTCGCGGCAAAGCTCTATGGCATCAGTGCCATTGCTTGCCGTCGTCATCTCATAGCCTTTCTTTTCAAGGAAAAGGATGTGAGCGTGAAGGAGTTCTATTTCGTCATCTACCCAAAGGAGGTGCATAATCTTTGTTATTTAGACCGAAGCTGTTGCTTCGGGTACTATGGCTATTGTCTTTGTTAAAAGTCTTCCACTTCGAAGAATTCGTTTTCGAGCTCTGTGGCATCTTTCTTCTTCGGAGTTGTAGGAGTATCTTCGTCGTCAATGATGACATCGTCTTCCGAGTTGGAGTTGTTAGCTGGCCCGTCCTCAAAGACTACAATAATTTCATCATCCTCGTTGCTCGTGTTATTGTCGTCAGTTTGGATGAAGAAGCCATCGTCTTCCGTTGTATTGACGTTGTTGTTAGTATCGTCCGTCAGGATAACGCCATCAAGATCATTTTGATTGTTTTCCGGCTCTACTGTAGTTTCAGGGATAACTGGGCTTTCCGGCTCTACTGTAGTTTCAAGGATAACCGGGCTTTCCTGCTCTACCGTAGTTTCCTCGATTACTGGATTTTCCGGAATTATTGGGCTTACCGGATCAACCGTATTCTCTTCTGGAATATCGAAGCCGTCATCTTCTGGAGCCGCAACATTTGAACCGTTGTCGTCAGAGTCAACGTCGGAGTCATTCTTTTGTTCCGGCTTTTTTTCTGGCTCTGGGTCAAGGTCATCGGCGTTGCGCACTTCTATGATAGGCTCGTTCAGGAGTTGGATAGTGGAAATCTTAAGCGGCACGTAATGCGTCTCGTAGAACTTCTCGTAATCGTTGTAACTATACTGAGTACCCAGCAGTTCGAGGTTGCTGTCGCTTATGATTATCGGTCGTGCCTTGGCTGCAAGTGAAGGTATTACCACACTCTGCTCATAGAGCTGTCGTGCATACTGTCGTGCCTCCTGATAAGATTGGAAGCCGTTTACCTTCATGCGATGCAAGCCATCAATGTTCTCAATCTGAATCTCGAAGTTACGAACGATGAATGTCGTGAAATTGAAGCGTGCCAGTTCGAAGAGCAGCTTGTTCTCGTTTTCCAGCGAGTCTGGGTTGTAAGCGAAGAGGAACGTGTAAGGCACATCCAAGTCTGGGAGGAACTCACGTTTGGCAATAGAGTCTGAATCCGCCATAGCCACACTTCTTCTTGACCAGATGTCGCCCACGTCAAAGCGACCGCCATGAAGCGTCCTACCTGCCTTCACTCCGTTTATGATCATGCCGGCAAGTGGCTGGACACCACTCTTAGGAAACTTGTCCACTACCGTCTGCATATCTTCGAGACAAGCCTTCGTGTCGCCATCGTTAAGCTTTGAGAGACCATGTATGAAGACAAACTTGTCGCGGTTTGCGCCTAAAGGATAGCGTTCTGTGGAAACCTCATAGTTGCCATATATCTCGGCAAAGCGATTCTCCTTGAAAGCTTCGTATGTAGCAGCATAAAGGGAGTCTTCAAGCGCAGCACCATTTATGGCATTCTCTTTGAAATAGGGGTCTGACAGAATCTTCGTGTATTCGTTGTCAGGGAAGCTGTCCTTCAGAAGCTGGAGAAATTTACCTGCTGTATAAGCGTCGTTCAAACGGCTGTAAAGCAGGTAGTTATGGTAATAGACATCCGCATTCTTCTCGTATGATGGATAGTCTGTCATAAGACGCGTAAACTGCTTTTGGCTCAAAGGCAGATTGTCCAGCTTATCCTTGAAGATTACGCCTGAGTTATAAAGACCGTCGGCTATTTGTTTGTGGCAATCGTCCTTCTGGCTTTGCTCGAACGGAATCTGCAGCATGTAGTATTCGCGCTTGTGAGGGTCGTTCTCAGGCTTATCCTTTTCGTTGTCTATAGAGTCCTGCTTTGCCGTAACGGCAGCTATGGAATCGCGTTGCTCGTCTGTGAGATTAACTTCGTCCATCTGCTCTTCCGCAGGTGCTTGCGATACTACAGTCTTGTTGGTACGTTGCCAGTCGTCCACGTTATCCCTTCGTCCCCACAACTTCTGGAACTGCTGCTTACCTTGGTTCACAGCCATTTGGTTGTAGAAGTAGAAGGTGGAGTTCTGGTTGTTCTGGTTTTGGGTAGGGTTCTGGCGATTGTTTACCATATTGCGATTGTTCGCAGCTGGATTTCCGTTCTGCTGTCCATTCTGCGCATTCGCTTCTGCTTCCCTATCCCTTTCTGCCTTTTCCTGCTTCTTGAGCGCCTCTATCACGCGGTCGATAGCAGCGTTTCTTTCCTTCTCGGGCATTATGGAGAGGGCAAGTAGAGAATCGTTCAGATGAACGGCATCCGTATATGGCACAAGTTCATCAAGCACCTTTGAACGATTGGAAAGCTGTTCATAATCAGCGCGTTCCTTGTCGAGCAGACCGATAGCCTCGCCGTAACATCTCTTGGCGTCGGAATATTTTTCCTGTTGCCAATAGACATCGCCAAGCTTCAGTAGGAGCACACCCTTTTCTATGCCCGAGCGTGTAGCCTTCTCGCAGCCTTTTTCGTAAGCAGCTATTGCGTTTGTTGTATCTTTCTGGGTAAGATATATGTTGCCTATGGCGTAATAAACCTGGTCAAGATACTCCTTGTTGTTGTCGTTTCTTGCCATACGCTTCAGCAGGGAAATCATGCCCTTTGCATTATTCTCTGCAGCAACTTCGGTCATGGCTATGCGAGCATTGAAGTCCAACTGATAAGGCGGGTTGCAACGAGAGCAGGAACGGAACGCCTTGTACGCTTCCTCCTTGTTGCCTTGCTGGGCATAAATCTGCCCAAGCAGGAAATATTCTCGTGCCTTCTGCTTGATGCGAGTCTCCCTCTTGATGACTTTCTTCAAGTATGTTACAGCCTGATCCCATTGTTGCGTGTGGATATAGTAGTCGGCAAATGTTAGGTCCCATTCCTTTTGCGCACGCCAATCAATGGAATCACGTTGCATCTTCTTGATGACGTCCTCCGCATCGTAAAGCCAGTCCTGCTGAATGTAACACTTTGCAAGCCAAGCTCTTGCCTTTCCGTATATCTCAGGCTGACCGCTATACAGACGCGCCATGTAGGCAAACGTGGATGCAGCTTCATCAAACTCTCCCTTCATGAATTGCGACTTGCCCATCATGAGCCATGCTTTCCACAGGAACGGATTATACTCCTTTCTGCTGAGCCATTCCAAATCCTTCGCAGTCTTCTTGCGGTTCTTCGTCCATTCCGGTCGTCTCTTTATGGAATGCCTTTTGATGGCTTTCTGCGATTTCTCTATGGCACGGTCGAAGTTCCCTTTGCCCAGGTCGCGGCTCTGTTTGTTGCCCACGGTATAGAGCGGTATCATCTCCGTGAAGTTGTCCTTATTACCGTTCTCCTTGTCGAGAGCTCCATCTATGTAGGCAAGCGAACCGTTGTAGTAGGTGTTGTATTTGGCTGTGAACGAGTGCCACCAACGCGACTGCGCGGTGTTCTTCTGATTGGAACAGGCGGCAAGTATAGCAGCCGTTGCCGATATAATGAATATGTAGAGAAGCTTCTTCAAATTATTCTTGCAAAAGCAATACAAGTTCGTCCTTTATCTGGTCTGGCACATTTATTTCGCGTAGTATGAGCGAGCGATTCCACTCCTTCACCTCCTCTGCTTTCATGGAGTAGAGCACTTCGCGGAATTCCTCTGCCTCATCGTCGGTATAATTGTTGGAAGCACGTCGGGCGAAGCGGTCAAGTTCCTCGTCGTCAAAGTACTCAATCTCCTTCGTAGCAGCCTCCATCATACACTCTTGTTCACACTTGCTGTCTGATCCGTCGCAGCCGCCACAATCGCCGGCAGCAGGTTCGTTCACCTTAAGAGCCTCGTTCAGTTCGTTGCTTGCCATATAGCGACGCAGAATCTTTGTTGCTATGGCAAGAACAACAAGTATTGCGGCTATGTAGATTGTATTTGGATTTACCATTGATATTTACAAATTACATATCACTTGCGGAGAAAGGGGGATTCGAACCCCCGATACGTTTTCGACGTATACACGCTTTCCAGGCGTGCCTCTTCAGCCACTCGAGCATTTCTCCTGTTTATACGTTTGTTAGTTTAATACCCCAAAACCAGCCTTTGCCAAGTCCTCCCAGAATTCTGGATAAGACTTTGACACCACTTCGGGGTTGTTTATTTCTATCTTTCCGAACTTTATGGCAAGCGGAGCGAACGCCATTGCCATGCGGTGGTCTTCGTATGTGTCTATCGGTTCAAACGAAGGCTCGCACGTCTCGCCATTCCATATCAGCTCGGAGTCGTTGCGGTCTGCTATCACGTAGCCCACCTTCCTAAGCTCTATCTTGAGAGCTTCTATGCGGTCGGTCTCCTTAATCTTTAGGCTGGCAAGACCCGTGAAGTGGAACGGAATGCCTAATGCACAGCAAGTTACCACGAACGTCTGCGCCATGTCGGGGATGTTTACGAAGTCGTATTCCAACTTCCTTACGCGCGTTATAGCTGTCTTCAGAGCAACATTCGTGATGCTATCCCTACTGTCGAAAGCAGACTTTACGCCGAGGAGGTTGAATAGATAGCGGATGCTTGAGTCGCCCTGACGCGAACTGTCCCTAAGCCCCTCAACCACTACTCTGTCTTCGTCGCTCAGCACTTCCTTGTTGGCAGTCAGCAAGGCTGCAATCTCATACCAGTAGCTTGCCGCGCTCCAGTCGTTCTCCACGATATACGCACGCTTCTTGTAGCCCGTAGGCTCAATGATGATGTCGTCATTGTCGTGCCAATAAGCCTTAGCACCAAAGTCCTGCATGCAAGCCAGCGTGAGGTCTATGTATGGACGCGAATAGATGTCGCCCACGAGGTGCAGCTTCAATCCCTCCTGAAGGATGGGAGCAATCATCAGAATGGCAGAGATGTACTGCGAACTGATGTTCCCAGGTACTGACAAGCTGCCGCCCTTCAGTTTTCTTCCCTTGATCTTCAGCGGAGGATAGCCCTCTTCGCCAACATACAGGATGTCGGCGCCGATATTTCTGAGCGCATCAACGAGCACCTTTATCGGACGATGTTTCATACGTTCCGTGCCGGTTATCACGTGCTCCTCGCCCTCGCGTTGTGCAAGGAAAGCCGTCATGAATCGCATCGCCGTGCCCGCAGCGCCAATGTTTATCTCGTAAGGCAGACCGTTGGCGAAGGCATTTCTCACCACCTTCGTGTCGTCACAGGTAGCAAGGTTCTCCATTCCTTCCGTCACGTCACCCTCGGAGCAGAGTGCAGAGAGTATGAGCACACGATTGCTTATGCTCTTTGAAGCAGGCAGGTTTATCGAACAGTTTATTATATCTGGAGCTGTAATTATCATGTATGAATATAGTCGGAATGACCGATGCGTTGCGCATATTTCGGTACAAAGTTAGCAATTTATATTAAAATAACGTATAATAATTCATTTTATTTCCTCTAAACCACAAAATATCATAATTTGGCGCAAAAAAAATGGAAACGACACTATGAAGCGTCGTTTCCAAGTTTGCCGTTTATCTTATGGCGTCTGCAACTGCTTGAGCTATCTTTCTTGCGCCGGCTTCCGTTGGATGGAGCATGTCACGCTGCATGTCCTTTGAGTCAAGGTTTACGATAGGGTAGAGGTCGATGACTTGAAGCTTGTTCTTCTTCGCAACCTTGAGTATCTGCGGGATTACCTCGTCCTTGATCACTTGGTCGCGACATTGGTTCTCCGGGTTGCTCGACTGATGGTTTCCTATTATCGGTGTGCAAAGGTATATCTTAGGCTTGGATGGCAGGGCGTTGAGAGCGTCTATCATTTGTTGTGCGTCGGTGGCGAACTCCTTGCTATGCTCGTTCCAGTTAAGAGCCTTTGAGTCGTTGGTGCCAAGCTTTATGACAACGATGTCCGGGCAGAAGTCAAGGGCGTCTTTCCATGCTTGTTCCTTCATGTATGGACGGTTGCCATTGTTGAGCATTGTGCGACCGCTGACGCCATAGTTCCTGACGTAATATCCGCTGCCAAGCATCTTCTGGAGCTGTGCAGGATAAGAGGTGTTATCCACCATCTTAAGTCCAGAGCCGTCTGTTATGCTGTTGCCTATGCAAGCCACCTTTATGGCATCTGCCTTTGGTGCATCAAGCTGCGAGAGCCATGTGGAGAGGTCGTTCAGCATGTTGTAATGATAAGGGAACGACTCGCGATAACCCCAGCCATGACCAGCCACAGGATACATGTGCATAGTACAAGGAACGCCAGCCTTCAGCATGGAGCTGAAATAAGGAATGCCGTTTGTGAGCACGGGAACCACGAAATCGTCCTGAGACATGAGGAGGATTGCCGGTGGTGTTTCGTGGCGACGAATCTGATTATAGTTGGAGAATTCCTTGCAAAGCTTCTCGTCGTTTCTGCCTTCGCCAAGGAAGTTCTGCCAAGAGCCCTTGTGAGTCTCGTTCTCCTGCATGGAGATTACGGGATAGAAGAGTATCTGGAAATTCGGACGTGTGGCCTGTGGGGCATGAGTGGCTGTAGTGGAAGCCAAGTGCCCGCCGGCAGAGAATCCCATGATGCCTACGTCGTTAGGATTCACTTTCCATACGCTGGCACTATCTCTCATCATCTTTATTGCCGCCTGTGCATCGCCCATAGGTATTGAGCGGTCGCCTTTTGGCATGCGATATTTCAGAACGCCGAATGTTATGCCACGCTCACAGAAGAAGGAAGCCCAGTCATGGCCTTCATGATCCATGGCGAGATGCGTGTAGCCGCCACCAGGACAGTCAACAACAGCTCTTCCTGTAGGGTTCTTTGGCTGATAAATCTGCATCCATGCCTCGCCGTCGGCAGAGATGTTCACTTTGAAAGTACGAGCCACTTGTGCCATGGATGTAACGGCAGCAAGGAGCGAGATAAGAATAAAAAGATTGCGTTTCATATCAGGTCGGGGTTATTGTTATTCTCCGTTTATAGTAGCCACCACTCTTCGCGAACCGCCATAGTCACGAAATTCGCAAAGGTAGATGCCTTGCCATGTGCCAAGGTTGAGTCTTCCGTTGGATATAGGTATTGTCAGACTGCTGCCCACGATGGTGCATTTTGCATGCGCAGGCATATCGTCGTCGCCTTCAAGTGTGTGCTGATAGTAAGGTTCACGTTCCTTCACGAGACGATTGAAGATACTGTTCATGTCGTAGCGCACATCAGGGTCGGCGTTCTCGTTTATGCTTAGTCCGCAGCTGGTGTGCTTGATAAACAAATGAAGCAGCCCTACTTTGGGCAAGGTAGGGAGGTTCTGCAATATTTCATGCGTTATGAGATGAAAGCCACGCGAGCGTTCTTTCAGTCTGAATTCGGTTTGTTGCCACATGGGGAGTAGGAGATTAGATAGATGTTTTATACGGAAACTTCCGCCTTTATGTGTGGATGAGGATTGTAGTCAACGAGCTCAAAGTCCTCGTATTTGAACGAGAATATGTCCTTAACGTCCGGATTGATCTTCATCTTTGGAAGTGGACGAGGTTCACGTGTGAGCTGAAGCTGCGCTTGTTCCAGATGGTTCAGGTAGAGGTGTGTGTCGCCAGTAGTATGAATGAAGTCGCCACATTCCAGTCCTGCACATTGAGCCATCATCTGAAGAAGGAGGGCGTAGGACGCTATGTTGAACGGTACGCCAAGGAAGGTGTCGGCAGAACGCTGGTAGAGCTGGAGAGAGAGCTTGCCGTCGGCTACATAGAACTGGAAGAGGCAATGGCAAGGAGGAAGCTTCATCTGGTCGATGTCGGCAACGTTCCATGCGCTCACCACCATGCGGCGAGAGTCGGGATGATTCTTGATAAGGTCCATCACGTTGCTGATCTGGTCGATAGTTCCGCCGTCATGGTCTGGCCATGAGCGCCATTGGTGTCCATAGACAGGTCCGAGGTTGCCGTTCTCGTCCGCCCATTCGTTCCATATCCTTACGCCATTGTTCTGGAGATACTTTACGTTTGTGTCGCCGGCAAGGAACCAAAGGAGTTCGTGGATTATGGACTTGAGATGGAGTTTCTTTGTAGTGAGAAGAGGGAAACCGTCTGCCATATTGAAGCGCATCTGATGTCCAAAGACAGACTTTGTGCCCGTACCTGTGCGGTCAGTCTTGACAACACCTTCGGTAACGATGCGATTGAGGAGGTTTAAGTATTGTTGCATAGGGTAGGGGAATGCCCAACCGATAGCGGTTGGTAATAGTAATTATGGGGGATTAGAGTGATATTTCGTATGTGTCGTACACCATTCCGCGGCCGCCAAAGCCTTCCTTTTGTGAGATGAGAGCCTCGTTCAGATACCTTCCGCCATCTTCCGTAGAGATGCCGAAGTCGAAGAATGGGTAGTCTGTGAAATGATCGTTTAGGATGTACTGCTTGATGATGTCCATGGCTCCAAGTGCTTTGCCTTCTGCCGTAGCTGAACTGTATTGCCCACGAACAACCTGCTTCGTGATGTAGATGACCAGTCCGCCAAGGAGAACTCCGTCTTTTCGTGCCTCGAAGAGTTTGATGTTCTCAGGGAAATGACTGCGAAGGAGGTTTATTTCCTCAAGGGTATGAACCGGCTTTGCATTGTGCTTGTCGGCAAGGTTCTGGTTGAGCAGTTGCCAGAACTCGGAAAAGTCAGTTTGGTCTATGACCTCAAGTCCGTTCGCTTGCGCCCTCTTCAAAGCTCTTCTGCGGTCTTTTCGCCAGCGAGGTTTGTTGCTTTGGATGATGAGGGTGGCTATTTCTCGCTTCATGAGCCTGACATTATCGAAGATGTATGTCATGGCGTAGAGATCTTCCTCCGAAGGCTGCTGGTGGTAGCACCACGGTATACATTTATAATATAATGTGTGGAAACCGTTGTCTTGCAGGTAATCCTTGAGAGCCTGGAAGGATGCTATGACAAGGGCAGCCGTACATTCTGCGCTCATTATCAAGCCGCCGTAAGACAACCCGAAATGGGAGCAGAACTCCTTCGTCGGTTTTCCGTCCTTTTCGCCTTCACGTTCGTGAGCAGGAAGTATGGCAAATAGCTTTCCGTCCTTTAGGAAAAGCAAAGAATGATCCGAGAAACGGTCAGAGTGATAATCCATGTAGGCACGCAGGAAGAGGAAGGTTCCGTTCTTCGAGTTATTGACGAAACCATCCCATATTTGCTTGTCTCCAGATTCGTATCTTCTTATTGTTATTCTGTCCACTTAGGTGTTTCTTTTTGTGCAAAATTAAATAAAAAAAATAAAATCAAAAAGAAAAAATCACTTTTTCGTTTTTTCCCTTTGTATTTTACTCGCTTATTCGTAACTTTGCCACGATTTTAAAAACATACATGCAAAAGAAATGTCAGATTCTATTGTAATCATACCTACCTACAACGAAAAGGAAAACATCGAGAAGATCATAAGGGCCGTTCTTGCTCTGGAACACGGTTTCAACATACTTGTCATAGAGGACGGTAGTCCAGACGGTACTGCTGACATCGTGAAACGACTCATGGCAGATGAGTTCTCCGACCGCTTGTTCATCATCGAACGTAGCGGCAAGCTGGGCTTGGGTACTGCATACATAACAGGTTTCAAGTGGGCGTTGGAGCATGGCTATGAGTACATCTTTGAGATGGATGCCGATTTCTCTCACGATCCTAAGGATTTGCCACGCCTTTACGCTGCCTGCCATGATGAAGGCTACGATGTTGCCATTGGCTCCCGATATGTAAGTGGCGTGAATGTGGTGAACTGGCCTATCGGTCGCGTGCTGATGAGCTACTTCGCTTCCAAATATGTTAAGTTCGTTACCGGCTTCCAAATCCATGACACCACCGCTGGCTTCAAGTGCTACAAGCGTCGTGTGCTTGAGACAATAGAACTCGACAAGGTTCGTTTCAAGGGCTATGGCTTCCAGATTGAAATGAAGTTTACAGCCTACAAGATTGGTTTCAAGATAAAAGAGGTACCCGTTATCTTTGTCAATCGTCAGGAAGGAACATCGAAAATGTCTGGCGGCATCTTTGGCGAAGCGTTCTTCGGCGTCATGCGCTTGAGATGGGACGGATGGTTCCGCAAATATCCTGAAATCAAGAACTGATAAGTATGATAGTATAAGGTTAGAGGTATTTGGTTAAAGGTTAGAGATGATGAAACGCAATTATCAGAAAGAACTCGATACTTTAATTCAGAATATGGAAAATGCAAGGGAAGGTGAAGAAGCACCTTCCCTTTTGCTTCATTCCTGTTGTGCTCCTTGCAGCAGCTACACTCTTGAGTATCTAAGCAGGCATTTCCGAATAACGGTACTCTACTTCAATCCGAACATCATGCGTACTGCTGAGTATGAGAAGAGAGTCGGTGAGCAGCAAAGGCTGATAGCGGCTCTAAACGAAAAGGCTGATACCCTCAATAAGATAAGTTTCCTGTCGGGAAGATATGATCCAAGGGAATTCGTGGAAGCTGTAAAGGGAATGGAAACGGAGCCTGAAGGAGGAAAGAGATGCTGGATATGCTATTCGCTTCGGCTTCGTGAGGCTGTGGTTGTGGCAAAGGAAGGAGGTTTCGATTACTTCTGCACAACGTTGAGCATAAGTCCGTTGAAGCATGCTGACTGGCTCAATGAGATAGGCGAAGCTTTGGCAAGTGAATACGGTGTAAAATGGCTTCCAAGCGATTTCAAGAAGAAGGGCGGCTACAAGCGTTCGATAGAAATGTCGCGGGAATACGATTTGTACAGGCAGAACTTTTGTGGATGCGAGTATAGCAGAAGGAAGGAGAATGAATAAAAGCGCTGAAGGCAACTAAAGTTAAACTCCGCAGAATCAAGCAATTAGCTTGTTTCTGCGGAGTTCTTGTTTTGTAAAGCATAGCTTTAGCCATAATAACTCATAGAGTTTTGCACCATAACTCTATGAGTTTTGCATCGTAACTCTATGAGTTTTGCATCATAACTCTATGAGTTTTTGGTCATAAAGCATAGCCTGTCTTCTTTTACTTGACGAGAACCTTCTTGCCGTTCTTGATAACTATGCCCTTATAGTCAGCAGATACCTTCTGGCCGGCAAGGTTATAGATTGCGTTTACAGCAGCCTTGCGGATGTCTGTAGCGTTAGCGATGGCATTTGCGTTCTCTTCTTCATTTACGAGGATGTTGATTTCGTAAACCATTGCTGACTGTGCCGACTTGGCTGTGTTCTGAAGCTTAACGTAAACTTCGTCGGTACCGTTGTAAGACGCTACTGTGCGCATGTAGCAGCGACGAATAGGCCAGATGTTGCAATCAGCAAGCTTCTCCCATGTTACGCCGTCCTTAGAAATCTGGATTTCTGCTGATGGCTGTGAAGAACTGTTACCATTGCCCACGTAAACCTCAACATCGAAAGGACCTACGAACTTCTTCTGTGAACGGATGTTTGCTGTAGCAGCACCGGAAATCTTACCGAATGTGATGTTAGCCTTTGAGATACAGCCTGCGTCATCAACAGTACCAGGGTAACGACCACCTTCGTCGCCAACCATACCTGTCATAGGAGCGTCTGAAGACCAGTTTACAACCTGACCGCAAGAAGCAATGATCCACTCGTAGTCAGCAGCACCAGCGATAGTGTCGTTAGGGAAGATCTCTTCTGGAGCCATCTTGTAGTAGTAAACTGTAGAGTCGTTGCCCTCTGTATCCTTCACGATTTCTGTGTGGTCAAGTTCGTCTGTGTAGCATGACTGACCAGACTTGTTCCATGAGAAGTAGTAAGCAACCTTAGAAGAGTAGCTGCCAGTGCCTTCCATTGGTTCGTGGTAAAGAGCCTTGTCGGCAACGAAAGAAGAAACCTTTGAGTTGCGGAGAAGAACACCTTCTACGTCAACCTCTGCAGAAACTGCCTCTGACTGGAGCTTGCCTTCTGCAACAACGAATGCTGTTACCGTGCGTGGGCGTGTGAGCTCAAGTGGAGTTGTATATTCTGCAGATGCAGCAACAACTGTCTCGTTTGCGTAGTTGTAATAGATTGTGCCCTCACCAGTGATAGTGACTACAGACTTGCCTGACTGCTTGTCAACAGAAATAGTAGGAGCAGCTGCCTGAGAAGCAATCTTCACTTCTGCTGTAACAGGCTCAGAATCGTCGTAACCTTCAGCGTATGCTACCGCAGTAACTGTGCAATCTGTAGTTACCTGGAATGGCTCTGTATAAATGATTTCTTCTGCTGAATTGTCGTTGAAATAGTATGCTATAACTGAGCCAGAAGTGGCAGAAGTGATAGTGACTGTAGTTGCACCGTCAGACTGTACAGTAGTGATGACAGGCTTAGCCGCAGAAGCCAATGCACGCTTGGTAGGTGCTATCATTGCAACTGCATTTGGCACGAGAGTCATTGCAACCTCACTCTGTGTGAGTTCGCTTGGGAGGTAGAGGTAAGAGTTGCGAGCCTGGTTGTGGATGTGTATTGCTGCATTCTCGCCTGCCTTTGCAAGGACATTGTCGTTTGCGAAATATTCGCCGAGAGCGATAGCTGTGTAGCTATCTACGCCAAGGTCAAGAACGCCTTCGTCAACAGGAACATCCGTGAAGAGTTCGCTCTCCTCATATTCTGTAGGAATAATCATTGTGCCGTCAGCAGATGCTGTAGGAACACCTTGTCCAGAGATTTGGTACAAAGCTGAAGAAAGGTTGAGTACAGGTACGAAGAATAATGTGCGATCGAAGATGTCATCATATTTCGTGAATGTTACAGAAGGTGCGATTACAACAACGTCGTATTCAAGGAGAGCTTCGCGAGTGATAGCCTCAGAAGTTATGTCGATAGCTGTGGCTTCGATAGCACCAGAGCTTGTGAGCGCGATGTAAGCGAAGTCTGAGTCAAGGTCTGAGCCTTCGTGGATGTAGGCAACCTTCTTAGCATCTTCCGTTGGATCGTCGCCACCGTCGATGTCAATGCGATAGATGTGACAACCGTTAGTGTTCTTGATAGTAACGTCAACAGTTTCTGTCTCAATGCCTTCTGTTGGCACCTGCCACTTACAGTGAGTAAGGGTAGTAGGAGTAGCTGTACCCTCAAGGAACTCAAGGTTTGAGCCGTTTACGATGAGGTTGATACCACGGCCTTCTGCTGGCTTGTGAGATTCAACGTCCGCCTCGATGATAGCACCAGGCTTAACGTCCTTGATGATGATACTCTTGTCCTTTCCACCCATCCAGAGATACTTGGAACCAGAATATTCTCCGAGAGAAGTAGAAGGGATGTTGTGAGCAATGGCAAGCCAACGAGTACCTGTACCACTTGCGAGTTCTATGCCTTCAAGTTCAGGAATGGAAGCCCCATTGGCTGTGAAAGCGCCGGCGGTAGCATTGTTCAACCAGTAGGCATTGTTGTCGTTTTCTGTACTTGTGCCGTCTGTAGCCTTCTCAAGAGAAGTCCATGTGGCACTTGCGCGACCACCAGCTGCAGCATCTGTCTCAAGATTGGAGAGTGTAGTTGAACTCCACTTCGTGAAATCCCAAGACTTCTTTGCCTGTGCGTTTGCTCCAAGTGCTACGAAGAGCATGAGCAACGAGAGAGTAAAGATTTTCTTCATTTGCTTAGGTTTTTAAAAGGTTTATGAATAGTGTTTATAAAATTTTGTCAATGATTTTTTGGTCAATAAATAAAACTTATGAGACTTATGTTCAGAGATAAGTACAATAAGTCTGATTTATTGATAGTTTATCCTTTATCTTTCACGCCAGAACGCTGGGGTGAAGATTACGAGCACACCGAGGATCTCGAGACGTCCCATGAGCATAAGGAACGAGCAAAGCCACTTGGAAATGTCGGAAAGCTGCGACCAAGAGCTTGTATTGCCAATCGGATTGCCAAGGGCAGGACCTACGTTGCTTGCGCTACTGATGGCGATGGTTATGGCATCGATGGTGTTTATCCAGTCGGCATCGAAGATCATGAGCACCGCGTATGTCGTAATGCAAAGCAGCAGATAAACGACAATGAAAGCAAGAAGCGTGATTTGCTGCTGTCCGGCAACGGTATTGCCGTTTATCTTCAGCGGGAGAACAGCCTTCGGGTGAAGGAGTTTCTTGAGTTCATTGCGTACAACTTTCAGTATCATTACGGCACGAATGCACTTCAATCCGCCACTCGTACTGCCTGCACATGCGCCGATGAACATCATTATGACGAGGACAAACCATGTGAAGCGTGGCCAGTTGGATGTGTTGTCGTTGAAAGAACCTGTTGTAGTAACGAAAGAAACTACTTGGAAGAGTGCGTTGCGGAATGCCTTGAGCACGTCATAATTAGTCTGTCCGAAGATAAGGCAAAGCGTAATTATGGCTGTCGCTATGCCTACCATGTAGATGTAGAAGCGGAACTCTGCGTCTTTCCATATATTTTTTATCTGTCCCTTGACGGCACCAAGGTAGAGCATGGTGAAGTTCATGCCGGAAAGGAACATGAAGATGATGGTTGAGTAGTCTATGAATGCCGACTGATAGTATGACGTGGATGAGCCATGAGTGGCAAAACCGCCTGTTGCAGTCGTTGCCATAGCATAGTTTACTGCATCGAACATTGGCATTCCTCCCAAATAGAAACATGCTACGCATGCCACAGAGAGTGCCGTATAGACGGAGATGATCATCTTTGCGTTCGTGGAAAGCTTAGGGTGCATCTTCGTTCTGAGAGGTCCCGTGGCTTCTGCGGAGAACACCTTCACGCTTCCCCCAACGACAAGTCCCGGAAGAATGGCTATCGTGAAGAATGCTATTCCCAATCCTCCTATCCATTGTGTCATGGATCGCCATAGAAGAAGTCCTGCGGGATAGACATCTATATTATCTATAATGGAAGAGCCTGTTGTGGTGAAGCCGGACATCGTCTCGAAATAAGCGTCCGTATAAGTATGGATCATTCCGCTCATTATGAATGGCAAAGATCCGAAGATGGAGAAGATTATCCACGTCAAGGATACAAGAAGATACGCTTCCTTTCTCTTCATGGCTTCGTTTTCAGGCTGTCCGTAATATCTACAGAGAAAGCCTGCGATAAGCGTGATGAGGATTCCGAAGATGAAACCAAGGATGTCTTCATTGTCGTTATGGGCATCAGTAGCCATGATAGTTACCAATAACGGCACTATCATGAGAACGGCTTCGCCCAAAAGCAACAATCCGAGAATCTTTAGTATGAGCTTGTAGTTTATCATTATCTGATGAAACCTTCTATTTTATCTGATGAAACCTTCCATTTTATCTGAAGAAACCTTCTACTTTATACACCTGACTGTTATGGCAGAACATGATTACGCGGTCGCCGGCTTGTATCTGAGTAGTACCGGAAACAAGTTCGCTTTTGCCGTCGTGTACGAGTCCACCAATGGTGCACCCCTTTGGAAGTCCGAGGCTTGCTACGGGTTTCTTCGTAATCTTCGAGCCTTCCTTTGCGATGAACTCAGCGATGTCGGCATCGGCTGTCATGAGATACCTGATGTCTGCCACGTCTCCATGGTCGAGAAGCTGCTGGTAGATGTTTGATGCGGCTATGGCTTTCTTGTTGACGATAGTACCAATGTCAAGGCTGACTGCCATTTTTGCATAATCCATATTCTCGATAACTGCAACGGTCTTGCGTACTCCAAACTTCTTGGCTGTAAGGCAGGCAAGGATATTTGTCTCCGCATTTCCGGTACAAGCCACGAAGGCATGTGTGCTCGAAAGACCTTCGTCTATGAGAGACTGTATGTCGCGACCGTCGGATTCTATGAGCAGGATGCGGTCGTTGTTGATGAGTTCGTTGACCTTATTGCATCGCTTGGCATCTTTCTCAAAGACTGTGACATCCATGTACTTCGGCACCTCCTGCAAAGCGCGAAGTCCAGTATCGCCGGCACCAAGGAACATAACATTCTTTACGTCCACATAATGTTCCTTGCCAACCTTCTTCCTGAGGTAAGGAATGTATTGCTTTGTGGTCATGAAGTATGCCAAATCAAGTTCTTTCAGGGAGTCGAAACCGCCAGGGATGATGGTTTCATCGCCTCGTTTTATGGCTACGACGTGGTAAGGTGTGGTGGCATCGCAGAGATCCTTGAGAGGTGTGTTAAGGATTTCGGCTTCCTTGCGCAACTTAATACCGAGCATGACGAGCTCGCTATTCTCAAAGTCCACACGCTGACGAACCCATGACTGTTTCAATCCAGCCGATATCTGTTTCGCTGCCAGTTGCTCCGGATGAATGACAGAGTCAACACCAAGGTATTTGAACATGTGCGTGTGCTCATAGTCAGCATATTCGGAGCTGTTGACCTTTGCTACACATTTCTTTGCACCAAGATATTTTGCTATGTAGCAGGCATTCAGGTTCATGTCCTCATCCAAAGTTACGGCCACAAACAAGTCTGCATCCTTAACCTCCACCTCTTTCAAGGTATTGATGGAAGAAGGATAGCCGCAGAATGTGAGCAGATCGTAATCGCCAAAACGTGAAAGCTGTTCAGGATCTTGGTCTATCAGTTTCACTTCATGGTTCAAACGAGAGAGAAGCTTTGCGAGGTGTGCGCCAATCTCATGGGCACCAGCGATGATTATGTTCACTTATTTAAATAACTTAGTGTCTTAATAATTCAATATCTTAATAAGTTGGTAATTCTATCTCTATGATATTTAGCAACTTATTTCTGATATTTCGGACTTAATGGAGTTTACATCAATACCACAAATCTCTTGCAGTTGTGGCACGGTGCCGTGGTTTATGAACCTATCAGGAATGCCGAGTATCTTCACCCTTGGCATAGGAATGCGCTCTTCGCCGCATATCTCTGAGAGGCTTTCAAGGACGGCTGAACCGAAGCCTCCTTGCTTGCAACCGTCTTCTATCG
Source organism: Prevotella sp. (assembly GCA_045600325.1). Lineage (GTDB taxonomy): Bacteria > Bacteroidota > Bacteroidia > Bacteroidales > Bacteroidaceae > Prevotella. The sequence goes on along the minus strand of JAZRXS010000170.1, from coordinate 3,246 downwards.
TTATGATATGCTTGTACTTCTTTGCCGCCTCTATTATAATAGATGTGTCGAGAGGCTTTAGGAAACGCATGTCATAATGTGCGATACGAACATCAGGATGCTCTGACTCATATTCGGCTATAGCTTCCGCAGCATTATTTCCGATATTGCCAAGGGAAAGAACAGCTATGTTGTCGCCATCCTTTAGTTTTCTTCCTTTGCCCACTTCCATTACTTCCAAAGGTTTATGCCAATCGGCTATGGCTCCACAGCCGCGAGGATAACGAATGACGAAAGCTGCTTTATGCTCAACGCCTGTCAGCATCATGCTGCGGAGTTCAACCTCATTCATTGGGGCACAGACAGTAAGACTTGGGACAGCACGAAGGAAAGCCAAATCGTAAGCTCCATGATGAGTGGAGCCGTCTTCGCCTACAAGTCCGGCACGATCAAGGCAAATGACTACTGGAAGATTAAGAATCGCTACGTCATGGATGATGTTGTCGTAAGCACGTTGCGAGAAGCTGCTGTAGATATTGCAGAACGGTATAAGTCCTTCCTTCGCCAAACCAGCCGAGAATGTTACGGCATGACCTTCTGCTATGCCTACGTCAAATATTCTTTCCGGCATTTCGTTTTGCATTATGCACATCGAACAGCCGGTTGGCATGGCAGGAGTAACGCCCACGATCTTCGGATTTTCCTTTGCAAGTTCAAGAAGCGTATGTCCGAAAACGTCCTGATACTTAGTGAGTTCCTGCTTTTTCTTTATGCGCTCACCAGTTTCCGCGTCAAACTTTCCAGGAGCATGCCATACACGAGGATTTTCTTCTGCCGGGTCATATCCATGACCTTTCTTTGTGTGGATATGGAGTAGGCGAGGGCCTTTCATGTCTTTTATCTGACGAAGCACACGAACGAGATCGATTACGTTGTGGCCGTCAAAAGGTCCAAAATATCGTATGTTGAGTCCTTCGAAGATGTTCTGCTGTCCGCTGATGGCAGACTTTATAGCGTTGCTGAAACGAAGGATCTTATTTTTCCTTTGCAAGTCAAGGTGTCCTTTGGTTCTCATCCAATTGGAAACCTTGAATTTCACCTTGTTGTAAGTTTCGTTTGTATTCAGGTTCTTCAGATACTCCTTCATTCCTCCGACGCTGTTGTCAATACTCATGTCGTTGTCGTTGAGGATGATAAGAAGATTGTTCGGAGTAGAAGAAACATTATTGAGACCTTCAAAAGCCAAGCCGCCACTCATCGCACCATCACCAATAAGGGCTACCACGTTGCGGTTGTTGCCCAACTTCTCGTCAGCTACAGCCATTCCCAGAGCGACGGAAATGGAATTTGAAGCGTGACCACAGGTGAATGTGTCGTATTCACTTTCCTTTGGAGAAGGGAAAGGGCGAATGCCGCCAAGCTTTCGGTTTGTGTTGAATTTCTCTCTTCTTCCTGTCAATATCTTATGACCGTATGCCTGATGTCCAACGTCCCAAACGATACGATCTTCGGGGGTGTTGAACACATAATGCATGGCAACCGTAATCTCCACGGCACCAAGACTTGAAGCCAAGTGGCCAGGGTTTACGGAAAGCTCCTTCACGATGTCTTCGCGAAGTTCTTTACAAAGCTGCGGCAGGTCTTCGACTTTCAGTTGTCGAAGATCCGCCGGATAGTTTATTTTTTCAAGTAAATTCATTTCGAGATTTCGAAAGTTCGAGATTTCGAATCAGTTTTTTAGAGTAAAGCCATTGTGTCTGTAGCAATCATAAGTTCCTCGTCAGTAGGAATTACGACTACCTTTACCTTTGAATCAGGAGTAGAGATGATAGCCTCTTCGCCACGAATCTGTGCGTTCTTCTCCTTGTCAATCTTGATGCCCATGTATTCCATGTCCTCACAAACGGCTTCACGCATAGAAGTCTGGTTCTCACCAACACCTGCTGTGAACACGAGAACATCACATCCGCCCATAGCAGCTGCGTAAGCACCTACGTACTTCTTGATGCGATAGAAATAAGACTGCTGAGCAACAACTGCCTTCTCTTCGCCTGCCTTAGCAGCATTCTCAACGTCACGCATATCTGTGTAACCGCAGAGACCAGCAACACCTGACTTCTTGTTCAAGAGGTTTGACAAGCCGTCTGCGTCAAGGTTAAGCTTCTTCTGGATGAATGTGATGGCACCACCGTCGATGTCACCAGAACGAGTACCCATCATCACGCCTTCAAGTGGAGTAAGACCCATTGTAGTGTCAACACACTTGCCGTCAACAACAGCTGCGAGAGAACCACCGTTACCGATGTGAGCTGTGATAACCTTTGTGCCTTCTGCCTGCATGCCGAGGAACTCAAGAGCACGAGCTGAAACGTAACGGTGAGATGTGCCGTGGAAACCGTAGCGACGAACGCCATACTTCTCATAGAGCTCGTAAGGAACAGCATAGAGATAAGCCTTTGCAGGCATAGTCTGGTGGAAAGCAGTATCGAACACACCTACCTGTGGAAGACCAGGCATGAGTTCCTTAACAGCGTTTACACCCTTGAGGTTTGCAGGGTTGTGAAGTGGTGCGAGGTCGTTGCAAGCCTCGAAAGCAGCAAGAACTTCGTCTGTGAGAACAACACTCTGGTTGAACTTCTCACCACCGTGAACCATACGATGACCAACAGCGTCAATCTCAGAGAGATCTTTGATAACACCAATTTCCGGGTCAGTAAGGAGAGAGAAAATGAACTTAACACCCTCAGTATGCCCAGGGATGTCGTGCATAATCTGCTTCTTCTCGCCATTGGCAAGCTTAACCTTAACGAAAGCGTTGTCCAAGCCTACGCGCTCAGCACCACCACTTGTCATCACGCTCTTGTCGTCCATGTTATAAAGAGCGTACTTTATTGAAGATGAACCGCAGTTCAAAACTAAGATTTTCATAGGACCTTCCCCCTTCCCCTTCCTTACAGGACGGGGAGTAAAATGTTTATTCTCCAGAGGGAAATGGAGTTTATTATGTTAATTATTTTGTTATAGTAAAGACCTTTCTGGCAGAGCATTCTCTTCCCCGTCCTAAAAGGAAGGGGTTAGGAGAAGGTCTTTTACTTCGCATCCATCGCCTGGCAAGCTGTGATGGCTACGAGCTTGTAGATGTCGTCAACAGAGCAACCGCGAGAGAGGTCGTTTACAGGACGAGCGATACCCTGGAGGATAGGACCGAGAGCTTCTGCACCTGCAAGACGCTGAACGAGCTTGTAGCCGATGTTACCAACCTCAAGG
>JAZRXS010000169.1:0-8109 GCA_045600325.1 Prevotella sp. | reverse complement strand
TCGCACACCTTAGTGTCGCGGTTAACGCCGGCTTTATCCAATATCTTTGCTGAACTACTTCGACCTATACCGTAGATATAAGTCAATGCGATTTCGCCACGCTTATTCTGGGGCAAATCTACTCCAACAATTCTTATTGCCATGTTGTTAGTTAAATGATTAAAAAATTAATTGATTAAAAAGTTTTCAAGAATTAGCCCTGACGTTGCTTGTACTTAGGGTTCTTCTTGTTGATTACGTACAGACGACCTCCGCGGCGAACCAACTTGCAGTCTGGAGTACGTGGTTTAACAGATGCTCTTGTTTTCATAAGAGATTTATAAATAGTTTTGGTTTTATTTGTATCGGAAACTGATTCTTCCCTGTGTCAGATCGTATGGAGACATTTCTACCTTCACCTTGTCTCCTGGAAGAATCTTGATGTAGTGCATACGCATTTTGCCGGAGATGGTAGCCGTGATAGGACAACCATTCTCAAGCTCCACCTTGAACTTCGCGTTTGACAACGCCTCTAATACTGTACCATCTATTTCGATAGCAGACTGTTTTGCCATATATTATTATATTAATGTGTAAGTGCGATATATCCACACAATTATAGTGCATAATCTTACAGACTACGCGCTTTTGGACTGCAAAATTACTAACTTTTCGCGTAAACTCCATAATATTCAGCCAATTAACTATACTTTTCTTTCAATTTCTTAATTAAGATTAATCGATTTTCTTTAAAATTATTCAACAAAGAGAGTATTTTTGCAAAATATTTGTGTTTCTAAAGATTTATTTTTACATTTGCAGCGTCAAAAAACGACACATATTGACATGATACAGAATCTATTGAATTTCCTGAACGCATCGCCAGTCAATTTCCTGGCGGTGGAAACAATAAAGAAACTGCTTGACGAAGCCGATTTCAAGATGCTCGATGCTGGCGAGAAATGGCCGGAGATGAAGGCAGGCGACTGCTACTACATCACTAAGAACGACTCTTCAATCTACGCTTTCCGCATTGGCAACAAGCCTGTTGAGGAAGTCGGCTACAAGATGATTTGTGCCCACTGCGACTCGCCAACATTCCGAATAAAGCCACAAGGCGAGGTCATTTCCGAAGGTGGTGTCGTGCGTCTGAACACAGAAGTTTATGGCGGTCCTATACTTTCCACTTGGTTTGACCGCCCACTATCCATTGCCGGACGTGTCATTCTCCGCAGCGATGACATTCTTAATCCAAAGACAGCCCTGCTTAACGTTAAGCGACCTTTGCTCACAATTCCGAATCTTGCCATCCATTTCAACCGTCAGGTCAACGATGGCGTGAAGCTCAGTCGCCAGAAGGACATGCTCCCTATCATGGGTATGATCAACAATCGTCTGGAAAGCGGCAATGTTCTCGTTGGCATTATTTGCAGCGAGTTAAACGTAAAGCCGGAAGACATCCTTGACTTTGATCTCTATCTCTACGATATCACTCCTGCTTGTCTCGTTGGTATTCACAGCGAACTCATCTCCGCAGGTCGTCTTGATGACCTTTCAATGGTTCACGCTGCCCTTGAAGCAATACTTGCTGCCGAGACTTCTGATGAGACACAAGTGATGGCTATCTTTGACAACGAGGAAACAGGCAGTGGCACAAAGCAAGGCGCAGCATCACCAGTTTTGAGGAATATGCTCAAGCGCATTGCAGGAAGCGACGAGAACTTCTATCGCGCAGTGGAACATTCGTTCATGATTTCTGCCGACAACGCCCATGGTTTCCATCCAAACTACGGAGAGAAATATGATCCGACAAACCACCCATTGATGGGCAGAGGACCAGTTATCAAGTTCAACGCTTCACAGAAATACTCTTCTGACGCCGATTCTGCAGCCGTCTTCAAGGCTATTTGCGAGAAGGCGGGAGTACCTTGCCAGACATTCGTAAACCATAGCGACGTGGCTGGTGGCAGCACTCTTGGCAATATCCTCACATCGCAGATTCCTCTTCGTGGAGTAGATATGGGCAATCCTATCTGGGCAATGCACTCTGTTCGCGAGACGGGTAGCGTAGCCGACCATATCTATTGCATCAAGGCATTCACAGAATTCTATAATATTTAACAATAGCTTGTAGGGCGAGGATTTGGCTTTCCCTTACGATCGCCGACCTCGGTTCCGAGCCGTTTTAACGATATGACTAAACTTAGTGTAAACATAAACAAGATTGCCACTATCCGCAACGCTCGCGGTGGCAACAACCCTGATGTAGTAAAGAGTGCCATAGATTGTCAGCTCTTCGGTGCTCACGGCATAACTGTTCACCCTCGCCCGGACGAGCGTCACATTCGTTACCAGGACGTTCGTGACATTAAGCCAATCATCACGACGGAGTTCAATATCGAGGGTAATCCGATTGACTCATTCAACGAACTCGTTCTTGAAGTGAAGCCAACGCAAGTCACACTTGTTCCGGATTCTCACGACCAGATAACAAGCAACCACGGTTGGGATACGATTGCAAATGCGCAGTTCCTCACAGACATCTGTCGCACATTCAAGCAGGCAGGCATTCGCACGAGCATCTTTGTTGATCCCGACGCAGAAATGGTGGAAGGAGCAAAGGCAGTTGGTGCAGACCGCGTAGAACTTTACACAGAACCATACGCTTCCCTTTACCCTACCGATCCAGAGGCAGCCATCGCTCCATTCATCAAAGCAGCAGAGAAAGCTCGCGAGGTAGGTCTCGGTCTCAATGCCGGTCATGACCTCAGCCTTGAAAACCTGAAGTACTATTGCCAGCTTATCCCTTGGACAGACGAGGTAAGCATCGGCCACGCCTTGATTTGCGATGCCCTATACTTGGGATTGAAGGAAACTATACGTCAGTATATTGAATGTCTGTAAAGCCATACATTGACAAATTCAACCATTACCGCCAGCACCTCCGTGGTTCTTGGCGGTATTTTCATATAAGTCAATGGAAATTATACAACCAGCACAAGTGTCCTAAAGACATATCAATAATATATCGAGAATTGCGCCCACTAAGCTACATTTACCTCTCAGCATCCTTTGTTTTATCAAAAAAGCATTATCTTTGCAGCGGAATAAATAATTGTAAGTTTTCAGGATATAACAGGATAACAAATCAAAAAGGAACTTACGCAATACCAACACAAAAACAGAAAGGAATCAGCCTATGATGCTCAAACAGACAAAGATCGTAGCGTCAATCTCAGATTTGCGATGCGATGTCGATTTCATTCGTTCACTCTTTGAATCGGGAATGAACGTTGTTCGCATGAACACTGCCCATGGAACTCCCGAGGGCATGGACAAACTTATCAGCAATGTGCGCGAGGTCAGCAACCGCATTGCCATTCTCATTGACACGAAAGGTCCTGAGGTGCGTACCACAAAGATTCTGGATGCCGACCAGATAGATTATCATATCGGCGACAAGGTGCGCATAATCGGCAATCCGGACGTGCTCACCACGCGTGAACAAATATCGGTCAGCTACCCTAAGTTCGTCTCTGACCTAAGCAATGGCGCTTACATCCTCATCGACGATGGCGAACTCGAGCTTCAGGTCATAGAGAAGAATGACGACCATCTTGTCTGCGAAGTCCAGAACGAAGCGTCACTCGGCTCCCGCAAGAGTGTCAATGTTCCTGGTGTTCGCATCAATCTTCCTTCGCTCACACAGAAGGACAAGGACAATATCAAGTATGCCATAGAGCGTGACCTCGACTTTATCGCCCATTCCTTCGTGCGCAACAAGCAGGACATCCTTGACATACGCGAGATTCTCGATGCTTACGGCTCGGACATCAAGGTCATTGCAAAGATAGAAAACCAGGAGGGCGTTGACAACATCGACGAAATCCTCACCGTTGCCGATGGCGTAATGGTTGCCCGCGGAGACCTTGGCATCGAAGTTCCACAGGAAAAGATTCCTGGCATCCAGCGCCTGCTCATCAAGAAGTGCGTGCTCGCCAAGAAGCCTGTCATCGTAGCCACACAGATGCTCCACACCATGATAAAGCATCCACGTCCTACACGCGCCGAAGTAACCGACATTGCCAACGCTATCTACTACCGTACCGACGCAATCATGCTCTCCGGCGAGACTGCTTACGGCAAATATCCAGTGGAAGCCGTACAGACAATGACAAAGGTTGCTGCACAGGCAGAAAAGGACAAGCTCTCTGACAATGACATCCGTATTCCTCTTGACGACCCTGACGTAACTTCTTTCCTTGCAAAGCAGGCAGTAGAAGCAACCAGTTCGCTCCCTATCAAGGCTATCATCACCGATAGTTTCTCTGGTCGTACGGCACGCCACCTCGCAGCCTTCCGTGGAAAATATCCAATCCTTGCCATCTGCTATAAGGAAAAGACCACACGTCACCTTGCCCTTTCCTACGGCGTCGAGGCAATCTTCATGCCAGAGAAGGCAAACGGCCAGGCATACTACTTCGCAGCCCTCCGCAAACTCCTTGACGACGGCGTGCTGAAGCCAACAGACATGGTGGCATATCTCAGCGGCGGAAAGCAGGGCACCCACACCTCATTCCTCGAAATCAACGTCGTTGCCGACGTTCTCGAAGCTGGAATGGACTATGTCCTCCCTAACCGCAGAAGGTATCTGTAATGATACATCACATTGACACACACCATATTACCGCCAGACTCCCCCGTGGTTTCTGGCGGTATTTTTCATTAAAATCACCTTGCAGAGAGAGTTTTCTTTGTTTTTGTTTGGTTAATTGAAACAAAACTCTTACTTTTGCACTTGCTTATAACCTCTAAAGATACCCTCAGACCATTATCTACAAAAAATAATTTGAGTTGTATGAACGAAAAAAGATTCAATGTAATATTGATGGATGAAGCAGTAAGTTTCATCAAATCACTTCCTGATTCAGCAAAGAAAAAGGTTGCGTATAACATTGAGCGTGCAAGAACAACTCAAAACGTTGAAGTGTTCAAGAAGCTCACAGGCACTGACATTTGGGAGTTTCGAACCTTCAGCAACGGCATTGCATATAGGCTTTTCTCCTTTTGGGACAAACATAAGAAAGCGTTCGTTATTGTCACTCATGGCATTGAGAAGAAAACGCAAAAGACGCCTCGCAAAGAGATAGAAAAAGCCACAAAAATAATGAAACTATACTATAAGGAAGAATACAATGAAGACTATTAGCAATCATACGTTTTACGATTTTGAAGAGTCGCTTGACTTAATATTTGGTGAGCAGGGAACACCAGAACGTGACTCTTATGAGGCTTACGCAAAGCAAGAGCGACAAAAGGAAAAGGAAAGACAACATTCTGTCCGTATTCCAGCTTCGATCTATGAATCAATACAGAAACGCGCTTCATCCCAAGGTATGAGTGTGACTGCATTCGTTCGCCAGACATTTGCCTCTATGCTGCTGTAATCAATACGGAAGCTACTTTTGCAGAATACAGTAAAAAACATAATAATAATCTCTAGCAAAGAAAGGAACAATACAAGTCTTAGCCATACATTATATATTAATGTTAAGCGATAGACGCCACGAAACAGAAACAAAACAAAACAAAACGAAGAACGGTGTACGATAGTGCAGCCACTTCACCAACGTAGCCCCACTCTTTACGGGGAAGAAGAATTATAACCTAATTATTAACTACGAAGGTGAGCGGAATCCGTTCGACATACATAATATAACGTAGAGCTTTCGCTCTTGTTCTCTAATCAGAAAACGGCCAATTTGAAGATTCCCGAGAACAAGTGAGTGATTGGCTCACGTCCCTGCAAAGGGGCGTGACCTTTCATCTGTACTTGTTTGGGAAAAGGCGCTTGGCCGTGCCTCTGATTAGAATAAGTCGGATAGAGGTCATGCCCCTTCTCTTATTCTTTAAAAAAAATGAAAACAAACAAACTTTGGAGCGTTCTATTAATGCTCGTAATGATGCTCAGCACAGTAATAGCATTCACTTCATGTGGTTCAGATGATGACACTGATGATCCTACTCCTAATAACAACTCTACTTACAGTATAATAGGTACTTGGAAATACATTCATGAGAATAATAGCAACTACACCCTTCTCACATTCTATGCGGATGGAACAGTTACGAATACAGAGTATCATCAAGGAAAGATCAGCTATGAACAAATTAACATGTACACTTATGCAAATAATATAGTAACTTTAATTGATGACGATGGTGATAGTGAATCTGTGATAATACATTGGCAAGACAAGAATAAGTTTTTTGTTAAAGCTCTTGATAGTGATGTTATCATGGTATATATAAGACAATAATAATCGGATAGTCAGTTGAATTCCTCTAACAATCTGAAACACACTTCATAAAAACAAATGAAAACAAATAAACTTTGGAGCATCATGACAATGCTCGTTCTTGTACTTGGTATTGCAGTTTCTTTCTCTTCATGTGGTGGAGACGATGATGACATAAAAGAAGGAACACATTTGAGAGGCATGTGGGCTATGTCAAACAGCGGTTTCTCCACTTACAATGTAATAGAGTTCGTGAACGATAATACCCTGTACAAATACGGCAATGTAACAACAGATAAGAATGCATGGAGCGGAAAGAGTACTGTGGCTGTTCCTGACCACGCTGGTTGGTACTATCTCCCAGTAAACAAGAAACTGTACACATACGTTCTTGTGGACAACAAAGTACTTATATCTGATGATACTATACTGACATACATGAACGGAAAATTGTATTATGAAGGCTCATCTAATTATTACTCTCCTTGGTAATATCCTAGTCGAATAAGACTTGATAAGTGTAGCGTTCTACGAAAAACTATACTATAGCAATAGAATATCATTTGGGGCGAATCTCCACATTATTATATATATGTGGGGATTCACGCCAGATTTGTTTTGGGGAGGGTCGCATCCTCCTACAGACGTACTTTGGGGGCAAAATAGCATTGGTACACAAGTTTGTGGTCCACAAACTTGTGTACCAATATTTTTTCTTAACTTTGCCGCCAGAAGATAATCTGCCATAATTTTGGGATACACAGAAATCTCTTTTATATAGAACTTCGTAAAATTATTAACGGCGTTGACGGTAATACTGATTATCAATCAGTTACAGAAGAGATTGTTGACGGTAGTTGCTAATTTCTGTTGACGGTAAAACGAGACATATTCCTATGAGTTACAAAAAAATTCGTATACAAACTCCAACCGAGTTTGTATACAAAACTGATGTGAGTTTGTATACGAAAAATTTCATAACTCATAGGGAGAGAGTATAAGAGACAGGCACAAACTGACATAATTTACATGTTATTTGCAAACAAAACATATCATAAACCTGAAAGCATTGCCTCAAAATGCCCTACAACAAAATCGGCAAGGAAGAGCTGGTATTGCTCATTCCTTGCCGATTTTTATTCCATTCTATTGAGCCTTACATTCCAAGGATGAAGTCGTACAACTCGCAGAGAGACTTGCCCTTTTCTTTAGATTCAAATACGAAGAAGACTGCCTGCTTGCCACCCTTACCGTTGAGGTAAAGAGGAGCTGTGAACTCTGTCATCTTCTGTGGCATATCTGCTGTGAGGTTGAAAGAGCAAGCTTCTACCCCACCCTTGCTCTTCCAAGGAGAGCCGAGCATGACGCGGATTGTGCCGTTTACGCCCTCAGGCTTTGCACGAAGCTGCATCTGATAAATCTTTCTGCCAGCAAGTTTGTCCATGTTGAAGTATTTGTAGCCAACGATAGAACCAGCAGTGTTATTCACTACAGGAGAGAATGTTGTCTTGAAGTTGCGAGGAGCTTGGTAAGAATCAGCTTCGAAATAGACAGGCTTGATGTAAGAACCTGAGTAAACATAGTTAGGATAGACCTCCTTTGCCTTCTCAGGACCTGTAAACCAACAAGCGAGACCAGCTGCCTGACGAACCGTTGGGTCAAGACCTTCCAGTGCAAAACCTTCCGAATTGTACTCACCTTCAGAGATTGTCACTTTGCCGCCCTTACCTTTCTGCACCTTTACTTCTATCGGAGCAACCATAGCCTGGCGAGCATAGCAGTCAAGACCTATCTGACGATGATAGAAAACATACCACTGGTCGCCAATCTT
>JAZRXS010000168.1:0-5677 GCA_045600325.1 Prevotella sp. | reverse complement strand
TTTTGCAGAAATGGTAAACTTTACTACCTTTGCAGTGTGAAAGACAAGGTTGTGAAACCCAAATCTTCTCACATTAGATAAAGTCTAGTTTAGTTTTTGTGTTGGTAGAGAGCGGCTGAAGAGTCGCTCTCTTTACTTTTTTATTGGGGGTTATACATTTGAATTAAGCATGATTTTATTGTTTCTGTTATAAAAAGTACAGTCATCGCAGACGGAAGTATTCGAACCTTCTCACAACGAGGAGTCGTTACCTTATTACCTCGTGCCACCGTTCCACTATAGTGGCTCTATCTGCGATGACCGTTGTTTGACAGTATCGACTATGCAGAGTATGCCTGTCGTCTAACCAGCCCTTTTGACCGATGCCTACTGCACTGCAACTGCCCCCCGGTTAGCCCACAACATTTCTGTTGATGGGTGCAAAATAGCAAAGCGCTTCGTGCGCAGAAAATAGGGAACGTCGCTCATTAGAGCGGTGCCAGTCTCTGATGTTCTGGGTGCAAAATTAAATACACAGTCGGGAAAAACGCTTCCGGGTAAAATTTAAATTTGCAGGAAATTGTCACTTTTATCCATTGCAGGGTCCTTTTGCAGCGTTCTGTGATGTAACTTCCCTACTCTATTGCATCGGAATTTGATAAAAAACTGGCGAAACGATGCCAAAATTTGCGAAAAATGGCACGAACGGCGTCATGAGAATGAAGAAAAAAAACGAAAAAATCCCGATTTTTAAAGCTAAAAATCTACATATCTACATAGAGTTACTACAACTTATTGGATATCGGCGTATTACATCTATGTAGATTCTTGAAATAATCTACATGAAATCTACATATAATCTACATAGCCCGAGAATGCCGATAAACACAGGGAGTCTCGGCGATTTTATGTAGATATGTAGGAAATATGCAATAAAAATCATATATTTTTATGACAAATTTGTCAATAAATTTAACTTATAAAACTTATCTCCTGATTGCATATAAGTATAATAAGTCAGATTTATTGATAGCATCTAAAGGAGCTGCAAATTTTCCTGATGCAATTTTGATACCCAGAAAACTTTCCCGACATTGTTTTTAACACGAGGAAAACTTTCCTTCCAAAGCAAGGAAAACTTTCCTCCTAAGGATGACATCTTTCCTTCCCCACGAAGGAAAGGCATAAACCTGTAGTTTAACGATTTTAGTTGACTACTTTAATTCTTATTTGTAAACGAGGTTGACTGTTTTTTTGATTATTGATGAATAAAGTTGACTCGTTTTTCAGTTAGTCATAAAAATGGTTGACCTCAGAACACATTTACTTCTTATAGTGGTATTTCATTGAAAGAACCTCTATCTCTATCATATCTTCTATGACTTGATATACTATTCTATGCTCAGCAGTTATGCGTCTTGACCATTTTCCTGACAAATCAAAACGCAATGCTTCAGGTTTACCTATTCCCGAATAGGGATGTGCCTGAATATCTGCAAGAAGCCGCTTAATCCTTTTTGTTACATTTGGATTTGTCCGCTTCCATTCATTCCATTGCTCCATTGCAAGTGGAGAAAATATCAGTTTCATAAATCCTCCAGATTTACTTCTATACCTTTACCTGCCTTGATGTCAGCCTCAGCCTGACGAATATCTGCCATAGTCTCTGGAGATGACATCAAATATAAAGTTTCCATCAAGGAATTGTATTCACTGACGGACATCACAACAACTCCTTCGGAGCCTTCTTTATTAACAATAACAGTATCAAAGTCTTCGGATATAGTATTGAAGAATTTGCCGAAGTTAGAACTGAAATCTTTATACGTAGCTGTTCTCATAATTATATTTTCTGGGTGCAAAATAGCTTTGCGCTTCGTACTCATAAAATAGGGGACGTCGCTTGATAGAGCGGTGCCCGACTTTGATTTTATGAGTGCAAAGATACACCAAACTTTTGAAATACCAAAAGAATCCTTTGATTTTTTGTGTCATACACTAAGAAACCATCAAAATGAAAGCAAGGCACTCGCATGAATGCCTTGCTTGGAAAGAAGCGGTTCTGCGCATCAACCTCTCAGTTTATTAACTGCTGCCTGAAAAACTCGTGCGTTGATGAAGTTTTGAAAGTCAGGATTGGCGAAGTATGTCTGCACAAACTCAGTTTTCTCTTCAAGCATAGCAGCTACGATGGTCATTATATCATCGTTGAATGTTATCTGTGCAACCTGACTGTCACCATTGCGCACAGCATTGGCAAATGTTATGCTGCTGGCTATTCGCGAAGGGAGTTCCTCTATCTGCCTCTGCACTTCATCGCTATTCTTCCATTCTATCTTTCCGAAAGTGTCATTGAAGTCCTGAACGATGTTTGACAGAACATCCATCTCTGGCGAAGGCTTGCCACCACCTTTGCCTACAGGTATAGGCGCAACCTCTGCATTCTCATTGTCGAGAACAATCTGGCGTTCCTCTTGTTTCACTATGCGGTATTTGTCAAAGTCAATATTGTCAATGAGTCCTTGCGTGAAGTCGTCAATCTTCAGTTTTGGCAACTTCTTCACAAGGAGACTGTAGAACACATACTGCTTTTCCCATTCCGTACTTTTGTAAGGCATGATGGCAGAGAAATAAGGATAGCAGCGGTTGAAGTTCTTTATCGCACTCTTGCATTCTATCTGCGCATCATCGTTGAGGTCATTCTTGAAACGAACCACGACAGCATCTATTATGGAGTCTATCTTAGGTCTATCGGCATCTGTTCCTGTCAACTTCAGTTCAACAACCTTATCCACGTCTGCCTGCGTGTAGAAGTTGAAAGACTCAATGCTTTCCGTGAGGTCGTTCAGTTTGTTCACATCAGATTCCCCTGTCAGAATTGTTGTTTTGTAATACCTTTGGAAAGCCATCTTTATCATTTCCGGATCATTGGCAAAGTCAAGAACGAATGTGTCCTGCTTCTTAGGATGGCAACGGTTTAGGCGAGACAAAGTCTGAACTGCCTTGACGTCAGAAATCTGCTTATCCACATACATGGTATGGAGCAGCGGTTGGTCGTAACCTGTCTGGAACTTATCAGCAACAATAAGGAAGCGGAAAGGCTCTTCTTCCACCTTGTTCTCAATGTCAGAAGAAGGGAAACCGTTCAATTGGCTTTCGGTTACAAGTTCTCCATCAATTACTTTATCCGTAAATGCAACGATGGCTTTATATGGGGAATTGCGCTCTTCAAGCATTTTTGAGATAACCTTGAAGAACTCTATGGCACGCTCTATGGAAGAGGTAATAACCATAGCACGAGCCTTGCCGCCAATCTTCATATAGACCTTCTTGCAGAAATGCTCTACTATTATTTCCGCTTTCTTCTCAATGGTCTCTGGTCGGCTTTCCACGTAAGCACGAATCTTTCCCGCAGCCTTCTTCTTGTCGTATTCAGGGTCATCCTCTATCGCCTTGACCACCTTGTAGAACGAGTCGTAAGGCGTATAGTTCTTCAGCACATCAAGAATGAAGCCCTCTTCTATGGCTTGCTTCATGGTGTATTCATGGAAAGGAATGTATTGCGGTTCGCCTAATTCCTGTGCAGAACCTGTAGAAGAAATATGCTCTATCTTGTCGCCAAACATCTCCAGCGTCTTGTTCTTCGGAGTGGCGGTAAAAGCATAGTAGTTGGCGTTCTTAGCCATCTTCCTGCCCTTGATGATGCGATGAATCTTGTCCTCAAGATCTTCCGGTTCGCCGTATGGTGCATAATCTCCCTCTGCTGCCATGACACCCTCTTCATGCACTATTGGCACTACAGGTGCAGCATTTCCTGAGATTGTTGTGGCGAGGTTTGCAGAGAGCGAACCGTTCTGGCTTGAGTGAGCTTCGTCTATGATGATGGCAAAACGCTTGTTTTTCATTGCACCGCCTATCTCGTCAAGTATAAACGAGAACTTGAATATGGTGCTTACGATTATCTTCTTGCCGCCTTGCAGCATCTCGCGAAGGGAATCAGACTTGTCTGCCCATCCAACGATGTTGCTCAGACGCTGGAAGGCATTTATGTTGTCGCGTATCTGGCGGTCGAGGTTCACGCGGTCGGTCACCACTATTATCGAGTCGAAGAACGGCTGCTGGTTCTGTTGCAGCAGAGTGACAAGCTGATAGGCAAGCCATGTTATGGAGTTCGACTTTCCGCTTCCTGCACTATGCTGAATAAGGAAACGGCGACCTATAGGCGACATCTGCGTAACATGGAGAAGAGTTCTTACGGCATCAAGCTGATGGAAGCGAGGCCAGATGACTTTCTCTTTTACTTTGTGCGTCTTTGGATCTTCGGAGCTGATGACCTGCGCAAAGTTCTCTATGATGTTTGAAAGAGTAGGCTTTGTCAGAACATCTTTCCAGAGATATGAAGTCATCGTATCTCCTTCCACGACAGGATTTCCAGCACCGCCATTCACGCCACGGTTGAACGGCAGGAACCAAGAGTCCTTGCCAGCAAGCTGCGTACACATCCACACCTGTTGGTCGTCAACGGCGAAATGTACGGCGCAGCGCTTTGGTTGCAGGAGCAATTCCTTAGGATCTCTGTCCTGACGATATTGTGCAATGGCATTCTCGTAAGTCTGCCCTGTGAAGTTGTTCTTAAGTTCAAAAGTTGCAAGCGGCAGACCGTTGATGAATACCACGAAGTCAATCTCATTAGTGTTCATCTTTGAGTACATCACCTGACGGATAACGCCGAAGATGTTGTGCTCGTATGCTATCTTTGCAGAAGGATTGAGTTCAGAAGGCAGAGGATAGTAGAGATCAAAAGTAGAACCATTGAACTTATATCCCTTGCGCAGAACATCCGTTACGCCACGCTTCGTAATCTCCTGAGATAGACGAGTGAAGAACTTCAAACGCTCAGAAGGAGACGCAAAACACATGCTCTGCTTGACTTTCTCGGGTTGCGTTTCTGTTATGAATCGCTCTACCCAAGAATCAACCATTGCAAAGTCTTTGTTGAAGGCATGAGGAGTTTCCTGCTCGTAGCCGTTATGGTCTCGTAACCACTCTACGATTATCTTTTCAAGTCCTGTTTCGGATGTATCTGTAGCCATATCTTAGCAAACTTTTATCTGTCCTGTCACAACGTCTGAGATTAGGCGCTGCTTGTATTCTTTGAGGTTTTCTATTTCTCGGTTCACGTTCTCCACGAGCTTATCAATCTTCGCTGTGCGCTCGGTTATGTAAGAGACGATGGCATGTTGCTCGGAGAGAGGGGGAACGGGAAAATACATTCCTTTCATCATTTGATAATTCGTTGTCCATAGGTCTGCAACGATTCCACGTCCATTTCTGTAAAACTCTTCAACCCAAGGTTTGCTTCTAAACAAATGATGAACATAATCGCAATCAATTCCGAAAGGTTCAAGGACAATTGTTATCAAAGAAACAGAGCCTTCATATTTAGAAACGCCACAGCTACCTTTTCTGTCTGATCGTGAGTTCACAGCATAATCGCCTACCTTAACTAACTTTCTGGAAGCACCTTCTGCATTTGACAAAGCGACGTTATCAAGTTGCGGCGTAACTCCTTTTTTAGACACACTTAATGCTGGATAATCTTTATCTGAGACCTTTTCGTTTCTTTGTCTAAAATGAGAACTAACTTTAGACATTTCCCAATGTTCTGGCACTTCTGGCAGCCAAGGAATATTTGTTT
>JAZRXS010000167.1:0-9813 GCA_045600325.1 Prevotella sp. | reverse complement strand
AGCTCCATGATGTAGTCGAGCTTAGCGCGATCGATACCTTCTGGATCATAGATGTAACCGTCAGAGTCAGACATTGTCATTGGAGTACCACCGTGCTGGAGAACCTTCTCTGCAGCGTACTGAGCAACGTTACCAGCACCTGAGATGAGAACCTTCTTGCCTGCAACTGAATCGTTCTTTGTGTTGTGCATAGCGCGGAGGAAGTAAACTGTACCGTAACCTGTAGCTTCAGGACGGATGAGTGAACCACCGAACTCAAGACCCTTACCAGTGAGGACACCTTCGAACTGACGAGTGTACTTCTTGTAAGCACCGAACATGTAACCTACCTCGCGGCCACCAACACCGATGTCACCAGCAGGAACGTCGCAGTCAGCGCCGATGTGACGATAAAGCTCGAGCATGAATGCCTGGCAGAAACGCATAACCTCAGCGTTAGACTTGCCACGTGGAGAGAAGTCTGAACCACCCTTGGCACCACCCATAGCGAGTGTAGTAAGTGAGTTCTTGAAAGTCTGCTCGAAAGCAAGGAACTTGAGGATTGAAAGGTTTACTGACTTATGGAAACGGATACCTCCCTTGTAAGGACCGATAGCGTTGTTGTGCTGGATACGGTAACCCATGTTGTTCTGGATCTGACCCTTGTCGTCCATCCAAGAAACACGGAACTGATATACGCGATCTGGAATACAGAGACGCTCGATGAGGTTGACAGCGTCAAACTCAGGGTGCTTGTTGTATTCCTCCTCGATAGTACCGAGAACTTCTTCTACTGCCTGGATGTACTCAGGCTCATTTGGGAATCTCTGCTTGAGATTCTCGAGAACTTTCTGTGCGTTCATTTCTTTATTAGTTTTTAGTTTGTTGGTTATAAATTCAGTTTTGTTTAAGTTTACTGTTTGGCTGTTTGCAGTTCACTTGGTTTAAGTTTGCTGCTTTGTTGGTGTGCAGTTCACTTGGTTTAAGTTTGCTTTGTCAAGATGCTTAAGACCCGGTGTGTTTGACTGAGCCTTAAGCGCTCCTAACATTTTGAATTATATTTACTAGTTTTTGTGTCTTTTTGTCAGTTTTTCTTCTTTGCGATTGCAAAATTACTACTTTTCTTTGTAAAAAAGTGACAAAACGTCAGTTTTTTTTACTTTTTGCTTACTTTTTGCTATATATCAAAAGATATTTGTGCTCTAATGTTCTCATATTTTTAATTTTGTTGTGCTCGCAAACATATTTTCCGTCAATTGTATAACCATGTTGACAATTTGATAAACCTTCCAAAACAAACAAAAAAGCCCTGGCAAATATTCTTGCCAAGGCTTTAATGTATAATAAATGTATTTTATGACTTCATTAGATGCTCTGCTCTATGTTCCACACGAAAGCGCGGAGACCAAGCATTTGGTTTTCCAGGTCTATCTGATGGAGGCGATCAAGAAGTGGATTTACACGATCGTCAGGACAGACAGTTATGATGGCAGAGTTTGTAGATGGCCATGCGTGGGAACCAAGGTGTGGCTCGCCATTTACGCTACCTCGTCCAGCTGCCTGTGGAAACAATGTATAGCCTTTGCAGAGAGAGCGGCTCAATGCTTCAACCACTAATTCGTGGAGAGCTTGGTCGTATGCTATAAATACTGATTTCATAATTTGTTCAACTTTTCAAGTTGAGGCTAAAGGCTAAAAGCTAAAGGCTAATGGCGGCTGCCCATTAGGAACTTTTAGCCTGAAGCTTCAAGTTTGTTTATAATAGATGTGTAAGGACTTCAGCTTTTAGCTTTTAGCCTTCAGCCTTCGCGAGGAACTCACGAAACTAATTAAAACTGCTCTTCGGTCTTATGCTCCTTCCAGTATGCGTCGAGTTCAAGCTGCTTCTTAAGCTTTTGGCGCTTACCGTTGGTTAATCTCCTACCGAAGATGGTCATGCCATTGATGCCGATACCACCGAAGATACAGAACATGGAAGGCACGTAGATGAGGGTCATTACGGTAGAAACGAGAAGACCACCGATGATACTGATACCCATTGGACGCCACATTTCTGCACCGACACCGTGGCTCAACGCCATAGGGAGCATACCGAGGATAGTGGTAAGCGTTGTCATGAGGATAGGGCGGAGACGGCTCTTTGCAGCGGCTGTTGCTGCGCGGAGAAGTCCGTAGCCACGCTCACGGAGAAGCTGGGTATAGTCGATGAGCACGATACCGTTCTTTACCACAATACCGATAAGCATGATACCACCGAGCATAGACATGATGTTCAAGTCAGTGCCTGTAAGGGCAAGTGACATTGCGATACCACAGAATGCGAATGGTACGGAGATGATGATGATGAACGGATATGAGAGCGACTCAAACTGTGCAGCCATCACGATGAACACGAGAAGGATGATGATGATACCGAGAGTGCCGAGGTCACGGTTTGATTCCTGCTGGTCTTCGTATGTACCTGCCACCTGGATTGAAACGCCCTGAGGAATATCCATCTGCTTGTAGATAGCACGACCAGCTTCCACACCATCAGAGAGTGCATAGCCGTCGGCAAGTACGCCGGAAACGGTAACATAACGCTGGCGGTCTTTGCGCTCAATGGTAGGAGGAATGGAACTCTCGTGAACGGAACCGATGTCCTTGATACGTACGAGCTGTCCCTTGCCGTTAGGAATGGACATGTTCTCGATGTCCTCGATAGATATACGCGCTGTAGGTTCGAAGCGTACCTTTACGTCGTATTCGTCACCATCCTCACGGAAATATGTCATCTGCGAACCGTTGATGAGGTTGCGCACATAGCCGGAAGCCGTACTGAGGTTGAGTCCTTGCTTAGAAAGCTTGTCGCGGTCGAAGTCAACAACGATTTCTGGTTGATAGTCAGAGCGTGAGATTACCACTTCGGAGATTTCCTTACATTCGCGAAGCTTGTTAGAGAGTTCCTCTGCAAGGTCGCGTGTCACGTCCATATCATAGCCGTAGATCTCGAATGTGGCTGTTGACTGTCCACCCATACCGCTGTTACCACCACCAAGCTTAACCTGATACTTTGCGAGTTCAGGAATCTGCTTGAGGTCTGCACGCATTTCGTCACAGATAGTAGCAAGACCTTTGTCACGCTTGTTACTCTTGACGAACTGCATGTTGAACGAGATAATGTGCGAACCACTGGTAGAAAGTGAAGCGAAGGTATTGTTATCGCCTGCCTGACCTACGGTGAAGTTCGTGTTCTCGAGGTCCTTTCCGTAGCGATCCATCCAGAGCTTCGTGAGGTTCTTTGCAACTTCTTCTGCCTTTTCCACACGAGTACCGATAGGCAATTCGAGCGATACGCCGACACGACCAGAGTCGTTGGCAGGGAAGAAGTCTGACTTGATGCTGAAGATGGAAACGATAACGACGGTCAATACTATGAAGCCTGCGCATCCCAAGAGGACAGTCTTACGATGGCGAACTGCCCAGTTGATGCGTCCCTCGTACCAGTTGTCAAGATTGTCGAGACTCTTGCTGATAGGTGTGTAGAACTTCTTGAAGAGTCCGCTCTGCTTCTTCTTGAGCTTAAGCGTAAGAGAACAAAGCATAGGAGTGAACGTGAGGGCAGAAACCGTAGAAACGGTCATGATGATACACATCATCCAACCCAATTCCTTGAAGAGCACACCCGCCATACCTGTCACAAGTGTCAATGGGAAGAACACGGCAATCATGGTGAGCGTAGAAGCGATAACGGAGATCGCAACCTCCTGAGTACCATGCATGGCCGCCTGCTTAGGGTCTGAACCGCGCTCAATATGCGTCGTGACATTCTCGAGTACCACTATGGCGTCGTCCACAACGTTACCGATGGCGATGGAGAGACAGGCAAGGGAAATCATGTTCAACGATGAACCCGTACCGAACAGATATATGAACGACGCGATGAGCGACATTGGGATGGTGATCACGATAACCACCGTAGCACGCCAACGTCCGAGGAAGACGAACACCACGAGAGCCACGAAGATCATGGCGTACATGATGGTCTCTTCAAGAGAACTTACGGTATTCTTGATGTTGTCGGAAGTATTTACGATAACGCCAAGCTTTACATCCGAAGGGAGGTTCTCCTGAAGTTCTGGAATCATGGAGAGCACCTTGTCGGAAATGGCTACAGAGTTAGCACCCGACTGCTTCTGCACGACGATCATCGCACCTTGCTTACCGTTTGTGAATGTACGCTGAGCACGCTCCTCAAGGTTGTCCTCTATGCGTGCAACGTCCTTGAGTCGTACAATCTTGTCGCCTTGTGCCATGATGATTACGTCAAGCATCTGCGAAGGGTCGTCGAACTCACCCTCCGTACGAACGGTAAATGTCTGTGAACCAACGTCAATGGTACCATTCGTGATGTTGAGGTTTTCACCAGCCAAGGCTGCACTAATCTGAGCAGGAGAAACCTTATATGCCTCCATCTTGCGAGGATCCATATAGATGTTGATTTCACGCTCAGGAGCACCCGAGATACTTACGGAACCAACACCGTCCACACGTGCGAGAGGGTTGGCAACGGTCTCGTCAAGAATCTTGTAGAGTGCCTTCTGTGATTCATCCGCCTGAACAGAAAGTAGGAGGATAGGAATCATATCCGTCGAGAACTTGAAGAGCACTGGTTGGTTTGCGTCCTTCGGCAGCATGTTGCTGACCATGTCAAGTTTGTCTCGGACGTTGTTTGTCAAAGCGTCAATATCATATCCGAACTCAAACTGTAGGGTGATAACGCTGACATTATCACGAGAGTTTGAAGTGATATGCTTCAAGTGTTCCACGGCATTGAGAGAGTTCTCAAGTGGTCGTGTCACGTTGTTTTCTATATCGTTTGCCGAAGCTCCGTTGTAGTATGTCATCACCATGATGGTGTTGGTCTCGATATCCGGCATCAAGTCGATAGGCAACTTGACGAATGAGAACACACCGAACACGATGATAGCCACGAAGCAAAGGCTCGTCATAATCGGTCTTTTGACCGCTCCTTCGTATAGAGTCATTTGTTCAACTTTTCAAGTTGAGGCTAATGGCTAAAGGGTAAAGGCTAAAGGCTGCTGCGCTTTAGTTTTAACCATAGCTTCATTTTATTATTATTTAGTAGGGGAAAAGCCTTTACCCTTTAGCTTTTACCCTTAAGCCTTCGTTAGCGAAGCGTACGAAACTTTACTTAACCACCTCAACTTTCTTGCCATCAGCAAGGCGGCTCTGACCTGCTATTACGACTTGCTCGTTTACGTTGACACCGCTAAGGATTTCATACTTGTTGCCAATGTGACGTCCAAGTTCCACCTTCTGGTAACGTACACTCTTTGTAGATGGATCATAGACGTAAACGTAACGGTCGCCAGCACCCATCTGCTTGACGAGAGCTTCATCAGGTACCACTACATGCTCCTTGTATTCAAAGTTGAGTGTAGCACGTGCAAACATACCAGGGCGTACTGCCTGATCCTCGTTATTGATGGTAACCTCAACTTGGAATGTGTGAGTAGTTTGGTCGATAGTAGGATAAACTATGCTAACTTTTCCGCCGAAAGATCTGTCTTCATAAGCGTCCAGAAGGATGTCAACAGGCATTCCTTTCTGCACCTTCTTATAGTAGATTTCCGAAACATTGAGAAGAACCTTCACTGGATTTGTCTGCTCGATAGTTACTACAGGGAGACCGCCAGTCATATCGCCTGCATCGTAGTTGCGTGCAGAAACGTAGCCGCTGATAGGACTGATAAGCTTGTTGTTCTCTATCAAAGATGCGTTCTGTGTGTTAAGACCCTTGAGTTGTGCCTCTTGCGCATTGATGGCAGCACGCTGAGCCTTGAGTTGCTCACGCTGAGCATCAATGGCGCGCTGGAGAGTGTTCACCTGAAGCTGAACAGCCTCGTTGTCAGACTTTGAAATGCCACCGGCCTTATAGAGTGCATCCATACGAGCCGCCTCAATCTTTGCCTGTGCAAGCTGAGCCTCTGAACTGCGAATGTTGGCTACAAGTGCCTGATAGTTAGCTTCTTGTCCTGCAATTGCTGACTTTTGGCTTTGGATTTGCATTCCCATTTGGTTCTCGTTAGTAGCATCAAGGATGGCTATGACCTGTCCTTTTGCCACCCTATCTCCTACTTCCACGAGGATTCTGCGGATACGCATAGGAGCGTTTGGCGAGATATTGTTCTTCACGTCACTCTCTACTGTGGCAGTATAAGTGTCAGACTGACCTATACTTTCACTCTTTACTGTTGCCACCTTAACTTGAGGTGCTTGTGCTTTCATAGCTCCATCTTCCTTGTCTTTCTTGCAAGATGTGAAGCCAATGCACATACAAAGTGCAGCTAATGATAAAAACTTTAGTTTCATATAGTGTTGATTATTTTTATTCTTGTTCAAATTCGTTTTGAATCCTTTCAAGTTTGTACTTGATTCCTTATAGTTTGTCCCTGATTACTTCAAGTAAGTTTCGCGACCAAGTGTATAGTCAAGGTCAGCCTTACTTACAAGATAATCGTAGATGCTCTGGCTATAAGTTAGCTCTGCCTGTGTGAGAGCTGTCTGGCTCTGGTTGAGTTCAAGGACAGTACCGTTTCCAACTTCATAACGCATGGCAGCAATTTCAACCGTTTTCTTTGCTTGTTCTACGGCAAGCTTGTTTGATTCCACCTGATCTATGGTTGAATACATGTTGCTGCGATAGCTTGCCACCGCCATACGGAGCTGATTGAGCGTGTTCTGGCGAGTGTCCTGAAGCTGCTGAAGCTGAAGTTTGTTGCTCTTTAGCTTTGTGAAACTGCTTGCGTGGAAGATAGGAATGTTTACAGCAAGTGAGAGTGTGCTGCTTGGTGAATAGTTGTACTTGAAAATGTTCCAGTTCTGGTTTGACATAGACTGATACTGTCCTGTAAGCTGAAGCGCAACTGTTGGCATGAAGTTGGTCTTCAAGATGTTCTTTGCATGATTGAGCATCTTCTCGCTATAGTTCAACTGACGGAGACCAGTGTTGTTGTCAAGCTCCAAGTTCAATGTGAACTGATCTTCCACCTTGAGGTCGTTAGAGTAGTTGTTGAGGTCATCATTTATATTAATGTTGATGTCCTCTGTTATGCCCATAAGCACTCTAAGCTGGAGGAGAGCGAGCTTATAGCCTGTCTGAGTACTAACGAGTGAAGACTTCATTGAACGCATCTGCACTGAAGCTGAAAGCTGGTCGTATTCACTTGCCTTGCCCAACTTGTACTTTGTGTCAATAACGTTGAATTTCTCGGCAGCTACATCGTAAGCTTTCTGAACCACTTCCACGCTGTTCTTTGCGAGAAGAGCTGAATAGTAAGCCTTTGAAACTTGCTTGATAAGGTCGAGTTTGCTACCACGGGCAGCTTCCTGAGCAAGAAGGATGTCGTCCTTGGTAAGCTTCATGTTCTGGTAAACGGCAGGGGCGAAAAGTGGGAGGGAAAGGGTTACGCCACCCTGAGCGGTAGTTGTTCCGTCCATACCCATCTTGAAGGTACCCATACTTGTGCGAATTTCAGCGACCGTTATGGCGTGTGAAAGTGCAAGTTGAGCATCTACAGTAGGAAGAAGAGCCTGCCAAGCTTCCTTGTCAGCAATCTTCTTCAATTCGATATCCTGATTGGCAACCTTGATTGTAGGGTTGTCTGCCAAAGCTATCTCTATCGCCTTATTAAGATTAAGGTCGAGCTTTGGTGCTGATGATGGTGCTGTCTGCGCATTTGAGCATAGTCCTGCCGACAGAAGCAAACCCATCAATAGTGTTTTGAAAATGTGTCGTTTCATATCTTTTTATTTTCTGTTTCGTGAGATTTTTCCTTATATTATATAATGTGTAAGGGTTATTCTTGAAAACTTTTGGCGTGTAATAAAGTTTTTATCAGGTGCAAAATTACACTTATTTTTTACTTTATTAGTTAGACACTCTATAAATTTAACAAATATTAGCTATAAGTAATATTGTAAACATGAGGAAAGTCAAGGAATAGTGGTGTACGAAAAACTATCTTTAGTATTAAAGTTTCTTTGCCTCTTCCCAATATTTGTCCATCTCTGCCAATGTCATATCAGCTACAGACTTGCCTTGTTCGTTTGCTTTCTGCTCAATGTAGTTAAAGCGTTTGATGAACTTCTGGTTTGTAGATTCGAGGGCGTTGTCTGGATTTAGTTTGTATAGGCGTGCCGCGTTTATCATGGAGAATAGCACATCTCCAAATTCCTTCTCGGCATCTGCCTTTGCTTTCTTCTTCTCTTCGTCGTTACCATTAGCAGAAGCAGCATCTATACGCTCCAGTTCTGCCTGTAGTTCGTCTATCTCCTCATGAACTTTCTTCCATACATCCTTACGGTCTGCCCAGTCGAAGCCTACGTTGCGAGTCTTGTCCTGAATGCGATAAGCCTTGATTAGCGATGGAAGTGAAGAAGGAACGCCGGCGAGAACAGTCTTGTTGCCGTCTTTTTCCTTCAGCTTTATCTTCTCCCAACTCTTGAGAACATCTTCTGCTGTGTCAGCTTTTACCTCGCCATAGATATGAGGGTGGCGGAAGATGAGCTTGTCTGCCTGTTGGTTTGCCACGTCTGCTATATCGAAGTCTTCGGTCTCTGATCCTATCTTTGAATAGAACATGACGTGCATGAGAACGTCTCCAAGTTCCTTGCAGATGTTCTTCTTGTCTTCTTTCATCAAGGCATCGCAGAGTTCGAAGGTCTCTTCAATAGTGTTCGGACGGAGCGACTGGTATGTTTGCTTCTTGTCCCATGGGCATTCTGCGCGAAGGCGGTCAAGCACATCGAGCAGACGATTGAGGGCAGCAAGTTGGTCTTGTCTATTGTTCATCTTAGTGATTTGCAAATTATCGTACAAGTCATTTTACTCCCCTCCCATTAGGGGGAGGGGTTGGAGGTGGGGCTTATATCGCCGTATCCTTTGGTGAGCGCTTGTCTCGTTGGTAAGAGCGGTATTCGTCAAGAGGAATTTCGCGTTCGCTTTCGGTAAGAACGCCTTCCTGTGGGAGCTCAAATACCATGTATTTGATATCCAATCCGCGGTCTATCCACATGGATTCGTAGTAGGTTTGGATGGAAGCGGCAAGGGAGAGCATTTGAGTAGAGATCTTTTGGCCTGAAGCGGACGCTTCAGGAACACCGGCTATTCCCCCGGTAGCTATTTCCTTTTTGCAATCCTCATAGAGGTTGCGGGTACTGGTAAGCACGTTTAGGTGATTGTGCTCGGCCATGTATTCCGTATAAGTGAAGAGGAAGTTGGAGTCGGTCTTGAGATGAATGAGGCCGTTGTCCTTCAGTATCTTACGGTAGCGCTCAAGGAACATCGTGCAAGTGAGTCGCTTGTTCACCTTCTTCATCTGTGGGTCGGCGAAAGTCACCCAAATCTCGCTCACTTCTCCTTGCGTGAAGAAGCGCTCGATGAGTTCGATATTCGTGCGGATAAAGGCTACATTAGGCAGATTCTCCTGAATGGCTTGTGTAGCTCCTGTCCACATTCTCGCGCCCTTGATGTCGATGCCGATGAAGTTCATCTCGGGAAACTTCTTCGCCAAGCCCACGGTATATTCGCCCTTACCGCAGCCGAGTTCAAGTACGATAGGGTTGTTGTTCTTGAAATACTGCTCATGCCAATGTCCCTTCATGTCAAAAGGAACATCCTGCATCACCGAGAACGGATATTCAAACACGTTCTCGTATGATGCCATGTCAGCGAATTTTGCAAGTTTTCCTTTGCCCATTTTCAGTTAGCAACAATAATTAACTCTTAAGTTTCTTTTGTGACCAATTATAAACAGGAATGAATACGAT
>JAZRXS010000166.1:0-8022 GCA_045600325.1 Prevotella sp. | reverse complement strand
ATTTCGAGGAGCGTAGCGACGATCCCTTTAAAGAGCCTCATTAAAGCGAGGTATTCGAGCGCATTTTCAGTTGAGATTTTCGTTCTGGATTTTAAAATCTTAAACTATAATCCTTACCAAAATACGCTCCAGTACGTCGCTCTTAGGGACGATTTTATTTAGGATCGCCCATAGGGCCCGACATCTGAACTAAAATCATAACTAAAATCCAAAGGGTGGGAAAGTTTAGTTAAGTAACAAGTAATAAGTATGATTACCTTTTGTGGTAGGCGAATGCATTACGCATTATAAAAGGCGACTCAATCGAGCCGCCCTTATATATAATTAATGTGTTTATTTCTGTGAAGCTCGTTCAATGTATTTGTCGATCTCCTGTGCAGAAGCGCTATTGACATACTTCGTCTTGATTTCCTGATAGATAGCGAGTGCCTCTTCAGACTTGTTCTGTGACATGAGGAGGTCTGCCGCAGCGAGAAGGAATGTAGGAGATTCGCTGTTGTTTACGCCAATGTCCATTCTTGAGTCAGCCAAAGCAGCTGCCTTCTTGTAAGTTTCAACAGCCTTGTCGAGATCCTTTGTGTTAGCGTATGCAGAAGCAAGTGCGCTGAGAGCTGCTGGAGATACCATCTTGTCGTCTTCTGGAGAGAAACTCTCAAGATACTTCTTAGCGTCCTCCCACTTCTGGAGCTGAGCGCAGCAGAGACCAGCGTAGAGCTGAGCGAGGTTACCTGCCTTTGTAGAAGAGTATTCATTAGCAACGTAGATGAAACCCTTGCAAGACTTCTTGTCGCCGTTGAGTGCTTCCTCGAACTTCTGTTCCATGAAGTACTGCTGGCATGGAGCCAATGCTGTGCTTGCCTCGTCAGCCTTTGAAGCGCTGAAGTTCTGGAAGGCGATGAAGCCAAGTACTGCAACGATGATAACAACAACTGCAGCGATGAGCTGCTTGCCATACTTTGTAACGAAAGCTTCGCTCTTGTTGAGCATGATCTGAGCTTCGTCCTGAGCTTGTGGTGTTTGAGTTTGTTTTGCCATTTTATTTTATTCTTTTTATTTTCTTTTTGTGTTCCAGATTTGCTTCAATGCTATTTCAACTATCCACAAATCGAGTGCAAAGTTACTAAAAGAGCACGGAAAAAACAAATTTATTTGGATAAAACATATTTTTTTATGATAAAACTCTCCTTTTCTTATTATAAAAGTGTACTTTTGCACTATGATTCTCAACAAACTGACCATATTAAACTACAAAAACCTTGCGGAAGCGACGCTCGATTTGTCGGAAAAACTAAACTGTTTTCTCGGCTTCAACGGCGCAGGAAAGACCAACTGCCTCGATGCCGTTTACTATCTTTCGTTCTGCAAGAGTGCGTTCTCGTCGGCAGATTCGCAGAACATTCGCCACGGAGAATCTTTCTTCATGATAGAAGGCGACTATGCGGACGAGAAAGGTGAGAAGGAGAATATACAATGCGCAATGAAGCAGGGGGCAAAGAAGCACTTCAAGCGAAACAAGAAAGACTACAAGAAATATTCCACGCACATCGGTCTTATCCCGCTTATAATGCTTTCTCCGTCAGACAGTTACCTGATAGAAGGCGCAAGCGAGGACAGGAGAAAGCTGATGGACATTGCCATTTCGCAGTGCGACAACTCGTACATTGACATCCTGAACAACTACAACAAGGCTCTCCAACAGCGAAATGCTATGTTGAAACTTGAGGAATGTGACACCGAGCTCCTTTCCCTTTGGGAGGAACAGATGGCAATGTACGGCGAGCAAATATATGCAAAACGCAGCGATTTCATCAACCAGCTCACGCCTCTCTTCCAGAAATACTATGCGATAATCTCGGAAGAACACGAGCAGGTTGAGCTTCATTACAAGTCACATTGCCAGAGAGGGCCGTTGCTTGATGTGATACAACGCGACAGAATTAAGGACCTTGCCGTTGGTTATTCGCTTCATGGCACTCACAGAGACGACATCGAGATGCTGCTTGGAGGCTTTCCTATCAGGCGAGAAGGCAGCCAAGGTCAGAACAAGACCTACGTGATCTCGCTGAAACTTGCCCAATATACATATTTATATACTCACGGAGCAAAAACCAAGCCGATACTCTTGCTGGACGACATCTTCGACAAGCTCGATGCAAAGCGTGTGGAGAAGATTGTGCAACTCGTGGCAAGCAATGAGTTCGGGCAGATTTTCATCACGGACACGAACAGCGAACGACTCGATAAAATCATCAAACGCCAGGCTTTCAACCACAAGCTTTTCCGCGTAGAGGAGGGCGTTGTGAGCGAAACTTAGGCGTAAGATTCGAGGCAAAAATCACTGATACTATTTTGTCAGAATAGGCTTACTTTTCAAAACTCATAGGAAAACGGCAAAAAACTCTATGACTTTTGCACAAAAACTCTATGACTTTTTACCCAAAACTCATAGAGTTTTTACCCAAAAGTGACGCTGAAATTTTCGCCATTCCTAAAGTTCTGAAAACCAATATGATAGAAAAGCGAAAAATTATCGACAATAACCAGCAAAACGACTGATACTATTTTGTCAAAACTAACCAATATTTTATATGAAAACAATTAAAACACTTGCTTTTACTGCCCTGCTTGCAGCACCATTATCGATGGCAGCCCAGCAGAAGCAGTCGTCAGGAACAAGCTACCTGCTCAACCAAACCATCGATATGAGCCAGGACTTCTCTGACCTTGCAAACATCTATTTCTTTGCGGACAGCATGGAAAGCTTCGATCCTTCCACAGGAAAGGGTGAGCTGAAGTGGAAACGTCATCAACTTCAGCCACGCCAGGCGTTCAATGCGAACACTTATCTTCACCAGCCATTGAATCAGCTTGACTTCCCTGATACGGCTTATCCGCAAGACCCGGTGCTTGGCTTCCAGGTGGATCCTGTGAACAGCAACACAATTCGCCTTCGCGTCTATACTTCGAAAGTCGTTAAGGAGAATCCTGATGAGCTGATGCTCGTGAAGACTCCTGCTGTGGATCGTGCTGCATGGAAGTCGCAGAAGACGGCTGACGGCTATGTGTTGAAATCGGAAAAAGGTACTCTTGAGATAAAGACTCACCCTTGGCGCATCGTCCTTCGCGACAACAAGGGCAAGCTTCTCACGCAATCTCGCGTTTGGAATGACAACGACTCTACACAGGTAAAGGTAGGCCCATTCTCTTTCATCAAGCGTGGTTCTGACAACACTCGTTCCATAAACCCAGTGTTCTCCCTGCAGCCAGGCGAGAAGATCTTCGGTTGCGGCGAGTCGTTCACTCCGCTGAATAAGGTCGGTCAGAAGGTAAACATGTTCGTGACCGACCCTCAAGGACCTGAAACTCCTGACCAGTACAAGCCTATTCCGTTCTATTTCTCAAACCGTGGCTACGGCGTTTTCATCCACACCTCAGCACCAGTGACTTGCGATTTCGGTCGTTCTTACATCGGTGCGCAGAAGCTTTTCATGGCTGACGAGACAATGGACATCTTCATCATGCTCGGCGAACCAAAGGACATTCTCGGCGAATACACTTCTCTCGTAGGTCGTCCTGAGATGCCACCGCTCTGGTCTTTCGGTACATGGATGAGCCGTATCACTTATTTCTCGGAAGAAGAGGGTAGGGAAGTGGCTAACAAACTCCGTGAGAACAAGATTCCAAGCGATGTCATCCACTTCGATACTGGCTGGTTCGGCGTGGATTGGCAGTGCGACTATGAGTTTGCAAAGGATCGCTTCAAGGATCCTGAGAAGATGCTCAAGGATATGGAGAAGCAAGGTTTCCACACTTGTCTCTGGCAGCTTCCTTACTTCACTCCAGGCAACCGCTATTACAACGAGTTGATCGAGAAGGACCTTTATGTCCACAATCAGCAGGGCAGTTCTCCATACGAGGATGCAGTTCTCGACTTTACTAACCCTGAAACAGTGAAGTGGTATCAGGAGAAGCTCGCTGGATTGCTGAAGATTGGAGTTGGTGCCATCAAGGTTGACTTCGGTGAAGGCGCTCCGCTCAATGGTATCTACCACAACGGTCGTGGTGGACTTTACGAGCATAACATCTATCCGCTTCGTTACAACAAGGCAGTTGCCGACATCACAAAGCAGATAACTGGTAATAATATAATGTGGGCACGTTCGGCTTGGGCTGGTTCTCAGCGCTATCCTTTGCACTGGGGCGGTGATGCTGCAACCACTAACACAGGTATGCTCGGCACAATGCGCTCAATGCTTTCAATCGGACTCAGCGGCTTCTCGTTCTGGAGTCACGACATTGGCGGCTTCGTAACATCATCTCCTGAGAATATTTTTGGCCGTTGGTTGCCATTCGGTTTCCTCACTTCCCACAGCCGTATCCATGGCGCTCCTCCAACAGAGCCTTGGCTTTATCCTAAGAAGTTCATGAATCTCTATCGCTCAGCTGCTGAGATGAAGTACAAGCTCATGCCTTACGTCTATGCTCAGGCTAAGGATTGTACTGAGCGTGGACTCCCAATGATGCGCGCTTTATTCGTTGAGTATCCACAGGATGCAGGTGCTTGGCTCGTGGAAGACGAATATCTCTTCGGCAAGAGTATGCTTGTTGCTCCACTTCTCGAGGACGTGAAGAGCCGCGATGTCTATCTTCCTGGCGGCAAGAAATGGATAGATTACCAGACAGGAAAGGTTTATTCTGCCGGATGGAACCACATAGAGGCAGGCGAACTCCCTATCATCGTTCTCGTAGCCGATGGCACAGCCATTCCTCATGTGCCAGTAGCTCAGCATACAGGTGAGATTAAATGGGACAAGCTCTCTTGGAAGCATTACAAGGCTGACGCGAAGAAGACTGAAGGTCTCCTCTGCTTGCCAAGCAGCAACAAGCTTGAAACGAAGGTGTTTGAATAAAATGATAAATGCCGCTGCCTATGACTTGGCGGCGGCATTTATTATGTTAAAAATATGCTTTGATCTTGGATTCTGCATGGTTTTTGTGTTAAAAAATGTGATAATTATGCGGAATTTAACAAAAAATATTCGGTTTTGCGCTTGGAATGCTTAATTTTGCAGAAAAATATTGGCAATAATACTTTGAAATAGATATATGAAGAAAAGTACCATCTGGATACTTACCACGATAATATCGCTGACTTTCATTGCGCTGATCACTGTTCAGGTGAGGTACATTAAGGAGATTGTCTCGCTGAAGAAGGAGCAGTTTGATGAATCCGTTCAGAAAGCTCTGTATCAGACTACGCGTAATCTGGAACTCAATGAGACACTTCGTTACCTTGAGGCAGACTATAACAGGGCTAACGGCAAGACGGACAATGCGGCGGCAAACGGCTTCTTTGAATCGTTCCGCCAGA
This sequence comes from Prevotella sp., assembly GCA_045600325.1. Taxonomy (GTDB): domain Bacteria; phylum Bacteroidota; class Bacteroidia; order Bacteroidales; family Bacteroidaceae; genus Prevotella. The sequence continues at coordinate 2,651 of JAZRXS010000166.1, read as the reverse complement.
AGGTTCATGAGTCGAATCCTGCGGATATGCCTAAGGCAATGATCGTTTGGCACGACAAGAACTCCATAGACGATGCTACGAAGCGAATGCAGGAGGCAATAAAAAACCGCTATGTCTATCAGAAAGCACTTGCCGATGAGGTGGTCTATAGCATTATCTATACCGCTTCCGACAAGTCGCTGAAGGAAAGAATGAACTTCGAGGAGTTCGACCAAGACCTTCGTACGGAGCTTCAGAACAACGGTGTCAAGCTGGATTATCATTTCCTCGTGTCGCTTCCTGATGGCAGGGAGGTTTACAAGTGTGAGGATTTCAGCGACGAAGGACGAATGTACTCATACACGGAAGTGCTCTTCAGGAATGATCCGAAAAGCAAGGGCGGACTTGTGACGATACATTTCCCGGGCATGAGCCACTACATCTACTCGTCTATCCGCTTCCTTATCCCGGCACTTGTGTTCACTGCGATATTGATTGTCATCTTCTTCATTACGATTGTGATGATTTTCCGACAGAAAAGGTACAACGAAATGAAGAACGACTTCATCAACAACATGACGCATGAGCTGAAAACGCCTATCAGCAGCATATCGCTCGCAGGACAGATGCTCAACGACGAGAATGTGCCTAAGTCGCCTGGAATGATAAGGCATCTGGGAGGAGTCGTGTCGGAAGAGACAAAGCGCCTGCGCTATCTCGTGGAAAAGGTGCTGCAGATGTCGCTCTTTGAGAAGCAGAAGGCTATCTTCAAGAAGTCGGAACTCAACCTGAACGAACTTGTGGAGGGCATCGCGTCAACCTTCCTGCTACGAGTGGAACATACAGGCGGCGAGATAACGCCTGAACTGGAAGCGGAAGATGCTGAGATATACGTGGACGAGACACACTTCTCGAACGCGATATTCAACCTCTTTGACAATGCCATAAAGTACAAGCATCCTGATCGTCCGTGCAACATCGGTGTGAAATCATGGAACGACAGCAAGAATGTCTATCTTGTAATATCGGACAATGGTATTGGCATAAAGCGCGAAGACCTGAAGAAAATCTTCGACCAGTTCTATCGCGTCCATACCGGCAACGTGCATAATGTCAAGGGTTTCGGACTCGGACTGGCATACGTGAAGACGATAATAGACCTTCATGGCGGCACGATAACGGTGGATAGCAACAAGCGTGGCACCTCTTTCAAGCTCTCGTTGCCACTGTTCAAAGGATAAAATTGCACAAAAGGGTCAGGCCCCTTTGTGCAAAAATGACTAAAAACAGAAAACTTAAAACCAACAAAATATGGAATTCACAGCAAAAATTCTTCTCTGTGAGGATGACGAGAACCTCGGTATGCTCCTCCGCGAATATCTTATCACTAAGGGTTACGACACAACTCTCTGTTGTGACGGCGTAGAAGGCTACAAGGCTTTCCAGAATGATACGTTTGACATCTGCATATTCGACGTGATGATGCCAAAGAAAGACGGCTTCTCGCTGGCAAAGGATATTCGTCACATCAATACTTCCGTGCCAATCGTGTTCCTTACTGCAAAGACTTTGAAGGAAGATATCCTTGAAGGTTTCCGCATCGGCGCCGACGATTACCTGACAAAGCCATTCTCCATGGAGGAACTCACCTTCCGCGTAGAGGCGATTCTCCGTCGTGTCCAGGGTACTAAAACCAAGGAAAAGACTGTTTATGAGCTCGGCGATTACGTGTTTGACGTAAAGAAGCAGACGCTTTCATTCGGTGGCGAGTCAAAGAAACTGACTACCAAGGAGAATGATCTGCTCCAACTTCTGTGCGTCCACATGAACGATATCCTTCAGCGCGACTTTGCATTGAAGAAGATTTGGGTGGATGACAACTACTTCAATGCGCGTTCAATGGACGTCTATATCACAAAACTCCGCAAGCTTCTTTCAAAGGACGATCGCGTTCAGATCATCAATGTCCATGGCAAGGGTTACAAGCTTGTTTGTGAAGGACAAGAGGACGAAACTGCTGGATAATATGCCTGAAAGCCACTTTCGCGAGTGGCTTGTGGGTATAATATGCTTTATCCAAATCAATGCGGCTGCAAATAACATTAAGCATTAAACGTTAAACTTTAAACATTTTCGTAATTTTGCAGCCGCTTAGCGTGAAGTTAGGTCTTTACGAGAGGCAAAAAGAATTTATTCACACATTATTTATTATTAACAAAATGAATCAATACGAAACCGTTTTCATTTTAACTCCCGTTTTGTCTGATGATCAGATGAAGGAAGCGGTCGCTAAGTTTGTGAAGGTTCTCACCGACAATGGTGCTGAAATTCTCAACGAAGAGATCTGGGGACTTAAGAAAATGGCTTATCCAATTCAGAAGAAGTCAACAGGTTTCTATAACCTCGTAGAGTTCAAGGGTGAGCCAACAGTAGTAGACAAACTCGAAACAGCATTCCGTCGTGATGAGAAGGTAATTCGCTTCCTCACAACTAAGATGGATAAGTTCGGTGTAGCTTATGCTGAGAAGAGACGTAACAAGAAAGCAAACAAGGAGGCATAAGACATGGCACAGGATTCAGAAATTCGCTATCTCGCTCCAGTAGCAGTAGATACAAAGAAGAAAAAGTATTGCCGTTTCAAGAAGAGCGGTATCAAGTACATCGATTATAAG
>JAZRXS010000165.1:0-13949 GCA_045600325.1 Prevotella sp. | reverse complement strand
ACAAACCGTGACCTCCGCTTCGAGCAGCATCAGGATCGTCTTATCGACGAGGTGATGACATCAGAGAACCTCGTTACTACTCACCAGAAGATCGACCTCTCAGAGGCTGCACAGATCCTTCTCGAGAACAAGATTGAGAAGCTCCCTGTTGTGGATTCAAACAACAAGCTCATCGGTCTTATCACATACAAGGACATCACAAAGGCTGCCGACAAGCCAATGGCTTGCAAGGACGCAAAGGGTCGTCTCCGCGTAGCTGCCGGTGTGGGTGTTACAGCTGACACTCTCGACCGTATGCAGGCACTCGTAAACGCACATGCAGACGCTATCGTCATCGATACTGCCCATGGTCACTCAGCTTCCGTTATCGAGAAGCTCCGCGAGGCTAAGGCTTCATTCCCAAATGTTGACATCGTAGTAGGTAACGTTGCTACTGGTGCTGCTGCAAAGATGCTCGTTGAGAATGGCGCTGACTGTATCAAGGTCGGTATCGGTCCTGGTTCGATCTGTACTACTCGTGTCGTTGCCGGCGTTGGTGTGCCACAGCTTTCTGCTGTCTATGACGTAGCTTCTGCCCTCAAGGGTACAGGCGTTCCATTGATTGCCGATGGTGGTCTCCGCTACTCAGGCGATGTTGTCAAGGCTCTCGCTGCCGGTGGATGCTCAGTAATGATCGGTTCACTCGTAGCAGGTACAGAGGAGTCTCCAGGCGACACAATCATCTTCAACGGTCGTAAGTTCAAGTCATACCGTGGCATGGGCTCTCTCGAGGCTATGGAGAACGGTTCAAAGGACCGCTACTTCCAGGCAGGAACAAAGGATGTCAAGAAACTCGTGCCAGAGGGTATCGCTGGTCGTGTACCTTACAAGGGAACTCTCCAGGAGGTTATCTATCAGCTCGTTGGCGGTCTTCGTTCAGGTATGGGCTACTGCGGTGCTGGCAGCATCGAGGCTCTCCACGACGCTAAGTTCGTACGCATCACAAACGCTGGTGTACTCGAGTCTCACCCACACGACATCTCTATCACATCAGAAGCACCAAACTACTCTCGTCAAGCTAACTAAAAAAGTATCAAAGTATAAAGTCAAAAGTATAAAGTATGATTTGACTTGTAAACAGACTGTTGTAGGGCGAGGATTTCCGAGCCGCAAGATTACGATGAACGGCTCACAAATGTTCGCCCTACAAAAAATACATCGCTTTAAGCTAATCATACTTTATACTTCACACTTTATACTTCATACTTCAAGAAAAATATGAAAAAAACAATTCTCTCTCTCCTCTTCGCTCTCACTGCTGTTTGCGGCTTTGCGCAGAACGACCCTGTAGTAATGGTCATCAATGGCAAGCCAGTGACACGCTCTGAGTTTGAATACAGCTACAGAAAGAACAATTCTGAAGGCGTTATCGACAAGAAGACCGTAAAGGAATACGTCGATCTTTTCATCAACTACAAGCTCAAGGTGCAGGCTGCCTACGACGCAAAGCTTGACACGCTCACCTCTTTCCAGAATGAGTTTGCCGACTATCGCAACCAGCTCGTGCTCCCAACAATGATCACTGACGACGATGTCGAGAAGGAAGCACAGGAGATCTATCGCAACACTGCCGAGCGCATCGGCCCTGACGGTCTCATCAAGTGCTCGCACATCCTCCTCCTCGTTGACTCTGATGCCGACGCAGTGAAGAAGGCTGCCATAAAGAACCGCATCGATTCCATCTACAATGCCCTCGTGAACGGTGCCGATTTCGCTGCACTTGCCATGAAGGTCTCTGAGGATCCTGGTACGGCAAAGCTTGGCGGAAAGATGGACTCATGGGTACAGCACGGTCAGTTCGTTCGCGAGTTTGACGCTGCTGCCTTCGCTCTCCAGAAGGGCGAACTCTCACGTCCGGTACAGACACAGTTCGGATGGCACGTCATCAAGATGGACGATCGCAAGCAGTTTGATCCATACGACTCTCTCCGCACAGACATCTACCGCTTCATCGAGGCTCGCCAGCTCCGCGACCAGATAGCACAGAAGGCTGTCCAGGCACGTGCAGATGCACAGGGTGTTGACATCAACACGCTCACTGCACAGCAGGCCATTGCCCTCTCGGAGAACAATCCTGACATGAAGTACCTCCTCATGGAATACCACGACGGACTCCTTCTCTACGAAATGTCCACTCGTGAGGTGTGGGGCAAGGCAGACAAGGACGAGAAGGCTCTCGCCAACTACTTCAACAAGAACAAGAAGCAGTACGCTTGGGACACTCCTCGCTTCAAGGGCATCGCTTACCATACAAAGACAAAGGCAGACCTCAAGGCAGTGAAGAAGACTGTCAAGAAGCTCAAGTTCGAGCAGTGGGGCGACAAGCTCAAGGAGACTTTCAACGCCGATTCTGTTATCCGCGTGCGTGCCGAGAAGGGCGTGTTCAACGTAGGCGACAATGCTCTCGTTGACTCTCTTGTGTTCAAGAGCGGCAAGCCAGCGAAGGCTGTCAAGGGCTATCCATACAGCGATGTATTCGGAAAGGTGCTCAACGCTCCTGAGTCGTACGAGGACGTGAAGGCACAAGTCATCTCCGACTATCAGGAGTACCTTGAGAAGCAGTGGGTAGCAGCCCTCCGCAAGAAGTATGCCGTAAAGGTTTACGACGAAGAAATTGATAAGATAAAGGATTAATGAAGAAGATACTATTAATACTCCCTCTATTTGCGCTCGTGATAGGCTCTTTCGCATTCAGCGGCAAGCCTTTTACGGGCATTCTTGGCAACACCCCTGCCGACACTACGAAGCCTAAGATGCCTACAAGCGTTGACGACTCCATCGTGGAACGCAGCATCATCGACGAGGTGATCTGGGTTGTTGGCGACGAGGCTATACTGAAGTCTGAGGTGGAGGCTATCCGTGCGCAGTCGGAAGTGGAAGGCTACCAGTGGGATGGCGACCCTGAATATCGCATCCCAGAGCAGATAGCCATCCAGAAGCTCTTCCTCACACAGGCTGCCATCGACTCCATCGAGGTTACCGAGGCCGAGATTGCGCGTGGCGTTGACCAGCAGATAAACTACTGGATACAGATGGTGGGCAGCCAGGAGAAGCTTGAGGAATACAAGAAGCAGACTGTTGCACAGATGCGCAAGGAGATGCACGACGACTTCAGGAACAAGTCTCTTGAGGAGCGTGAGCGCGAGAAACTCGTGGAGGACATCAAGGTTACGCCTTCTGATGTGCGCAAATACTTCGAGAAGATCACCAATCCCGACAGCATCCCTGACGTGCCTACGCAGGTGGAAGTGCAGATCATCACTCGTCAGCCACGCATTCCGGCAGAGGAAATCAATCGTGTCAAGGACAAGCTTCGCGAATATACCGACCGCGTGACTAATGGCGAGACATCGTTTGCCGTCCTCGCACGCCTCTATTCCGAAGACCCGGGCTCCGCACGTAACGGTGGTGAGATGGACTATATGGGACGTGGTATGCTCGACCCAGCGTTTGCTTCCGTGGCTTTCAACCTCACCGACCCTAAGAAGATCTCCAAGATTGTGGAGTCGGAGTTCGGTTTTCATATCATCCAGCTCATCGACAAGCGTGGCGACAAGCTGAAGTGCCGCCATATCCTTCTCAAGCCGAAGGTGGATGCCGTTGCCCTCGACTCGGCAAAGATCATGCTTGACTCGCTCGCCAACGACATTCGTGCCGGCAAGTTTACCTTTGAGGAGGCAGCCACAGTGCTCTCTGACGACAAGGACACGAGAAGCGCTTACGGCTTGATGTCACAGCAGACCAACGACGGCCGCACCTCACGTTTCCGTATGCGCGACCTCCCAACGGAGATTGCAGCAGCCGTTGAGCGCCTTGAGGTAGGTGAGATCTCACCAGCCTTCCAGATGGTCAACTCACGCGGAAAGACCGTCGTGGCTTGCGTAAGGCTCAAGTCGCGCACTCCGGCACACAAGGCTACCATTCGCGAAGACTACCAGGTGATGCAGGACGTAGTGCTTGCAGACATGAAGGAGAAGTTCATCGACGAATGGATAAGGCAGAAGATCCAGTCCACATACGTGCGCCTGAACGATAAATATAAGAATGGCGACTATAAGTACCCAGGTTGGGTAAGGTAGTTCGTCCTTTGGACGAGGCTAATGGGTAATGGCTAATGGGTAATGGCCACAATCCGCAAGGCACCATTACCCATTAGCCATTACCCATTAGCCTCAAATTGAGCTTGCGAAATTTGAACAGATTCCTATACATATTACTTATGTTGCTCGCGGTAAGCACGGTAGCTTTTGGCCAGAAAAACAAGAATAAGGCGACGAAAGCTACCGACGACCGTGTATATCTTGAGCATGCAGACAACCTTTCCTTCGACCAGTATGGGCCGCAGGCAGGGGCTCATGTCGCTCGTGGCAAGGTGAAGTTCGTGCAGGACGGAATGCTTCTCACCTGCGACAGCGCCTATTTCTACAAGGAGGCGCAGATGTTCAAGGCGTTCGGCAATGTCTTCATGAAGCAGGGCGACACACTAACCCTCAAGGCTGACTATGCCGACTACGACAATGGCGTAGGACGTGAGATATTCCATGCAAGCAGGAATGTCGAGGTGGTGCATACGAAGAACGGCAAGACCGTGCTCACCACAGACACGCTGGTCTATGACAAGCGCATCAATCTCATACAGTATTTCAACAACGGAAAGATCGTTGACAACGGCGCCACGCTCACTTCCGAATGGGCGGAGTACCATACCGACACACGCATAGCCAACTTCGCCTATACCGTTCGCATCGACGGCAAGGACTATCATGTGGAGTCGGAAAGGGTGGCATACGACGCAAACACCTCTCAGGCTCACAGTTTCGGACCTACCCTGGTGAAGACGAAGGACGATATGACCATCACCTCCGACGACATGTATTTCAACAGCAAGACGAAATGGGCGGAGATGATCGGTCCGTCGAAGGTCGTAGGCAAGGATCTGACCATCGACACGGAGCACGGAGAGTATAATACGGAGACCGAGGACGCAAGGTTTCACGGGCCGTCCACCATCGTAAACAAGCAGACCACCATAATCACCAGTCAGGGAACGTACAACAAGAAGACGGAGTTTGCCCACCTGACAAGTCGCTCCACAGTGATCAACGGCGACCGCACCATAGAGGCAGACACTCTCAAGAACAACGACCAGACCGGTCTGCAGGAAGGTTACGGCAACGTCATCTTCAAGGACAAGAAGAACAAGAACGAGCTTTACTGCGGCATCTTCAACTACAACAAGAAGGAAGGCCACGGCTTTGCCACAGCCCGTCCTACCGACAAGGACTGCGACCGTCTGCCATTCATGAAAGACTATTCCCAGAAAGACACCGCATACGTCCATGCAGACAGTATCCGCATGGAGACTTTCTACATCGATACCGACTCAATGTGGCGACAGGTACACGCCTATCCTCACGCGCGCCTATATAGAAAAGATGTGCAGGCGATAGCCGATTCCATTGCCGGCAACTCAAGGGATTCCGTCATCGTGCTCTATCGCGACCCGGTGATATGGCACGGAATGCAGCAGCTTGTGGGCGACGAGATATACGCCTTCATGAAGGATTCCACCATCGACCGTGCCCATGTCGTCGGCAATGCCATGTCCATAGAGAAGCTCGCCCCTTCGAAGGACGAGATAGGCAACAGCAGGGCACGCGACCACTACAACCAGATCTCGGCAAAGGAGATGTGGGCATACTTCGAAGACAAGAAGATGAAGCGGTCGGAAGCAATATCCAATGTCATCACAGACTACTTCGCCATGGACGACAAGGACTCCACCCTCATCGGCATGGTATATTGCGAGACAGACACCATGCGCATGTATATGACCGACGGAAAGCTCGACAAGATATGGACTGCCGGCAACCGAGGTGTCATGTACCCGATGAACCAGATTCCTGCCGGCAAGGATCGCCTCCGCGGCTTCGCATGGTACGACGAGATACGTCCGAAAGACGAGAACGACCTCTTTGTCTGGAAACCAAGGAAGTAGTTCTGTTCAACTTTCGCTTTAAACGAAAGTTGAGGCGCAAGAATATAATCCGTAATATTTTATCAATAAATTTAACTTATCTCACTTATCGTCTGCATCAGTTAAATAAGTATAATTTATTGATAAGATACAAGTTATTACGGAACAATTATGCGCATTAAGGTAATTTGCTTCAGTTGACTGCAACCTTGTTCTTAGCGAAGCGTTGTTTTAAATGTTTTTGTCAAAAGAATGAAAAAACCAATTCTAATCCATATATCAAAATGAAAAAACTATCCCTTTTGGCTTCCTGCCTGCTCCTGTTCTGTGCCTGTAGCCAGGACAGTGACTACGACTTCGGTAGCATCGACACCACCATCGGTGTCACCATGAGCGACCTCGACGTGCCGCAGAGTTCCACTTCGCGCATCAAACTCTCACAACTCCTTGAGCTTGGCGATGGCGATGCCATCACCTTCGACAGCGACAGCAACTACGTCTTCGTGCAGGACGGCAAGGAGGTAAACCCTGAGCATCCGCTTGTTGACATCTTTACCGTCAGCGAGAAGAACAGCACTGGCTACGACATAGTGCTCTCATTCCCTACGGCTGCCCCTTCGCAGGGGCAGAAGGCTGCACCTATGGGAGTGCAGGGTGGGGGAGAGATCCGCATCTACGACTACGAGGGAACGAAGCCAAAGGGCGTGGTATCACTCGACCGCCTCAAGACCAGTTCCAATATAGAGCTGCGACTACTCTTCCCAAAGGGACTCTCGAAGGTAGTGCCTGAAGCCGACAACATCTCGTTCTACATGCCAGACTTCATGACACTCTCCAACGTTACCTGCTCCACATCCACTTTCGTTCAGGACGGCAACACTCTGAAGTTCACCAATGTTCCTACAGACCGCGACCTCGTCATCAAGGCGAAGGTCACACAGCTTGACCTCCACAAGGAAGCCAACGAGCGCGGCTATCTCCGCGAGACTGCCGACAAGGTGCAGATGGAAGGCATAATCATCATGGAGTTCTCGGATGCCAGTCCAAACCTCGCCAACATCTCTCAGCTTGAGAGCAACATAGTGAAATCGGATATGAGCATGAGCGACTTCAAGATCACCGCTGCCACAGGACGATTCTCTCCTGACATCAACATCAGTTCCATCGGCAAGATGGAGCTTACCGACGTGCCTGAGTTCCTCACGAGGGAAGGCGTAGTGGTGGATCTTGACAATATCTGCCTCTATGTGGACATAGCCAACGACATGGAGATCGGCGGCTACATCAGCGGCTCCCTCACCTCTACAAAGGGCGGCAAGCAGGTGGCAAAGGTCGAGGTTCCTGAGTTCAAGGTCAATGCCCAGGGCGACACCCGCATCTGCATCTGCCGCAAGGCAACCGACGCCCTGCGTGCGAAGTACGTCTGCGTGGAGGTGCCTACGCTTTCCACTATCATCGAGACCTTCCCTGACGTCATCGACTTCGATGTTAAGGCGCGTGCCGACAAGAACGTCACTGCCACCATCGAGCTTGGCAAGAAATATACCATCAAGCCTTCCTACCGCGTGGAGGCTCCAGTGGCATTCGGCGAGAAGGCAAGCATAGTCTATGAGAAGGACTACGACGACTGGAACGAAGACCTCGAGGACGTAGAGCTTGCACAGGGCACGAAGGTCACCATACAGGCGAAGGCGCTCAACACCATTCCGCTCAACCTCAAGGTGAAGGCAGTGCCTATAGACAAGAGCGGCAACCCACTCACCGACATCACCGTTGACTCGCAGGATGTCCTCGTGCCAGCATCCGTTGACGGCAAGACACCTGCCACAGCAGACATCAAGATCACCATCCTCGATGCCTCTGCCAACGCCCTCCATCGCCTCGACGGCATGAAGCTCATCATCACCGGCAGTGCCAAGGAGCAGGGCGGACAGACCGTCACAGGCGTCACCCTCAACGGCAAGACCCAGTATCTTGAGTTCCGCGAGATAAACATCAACATCGACGGCAAAGTAATCTACGATGCCAACTAAATGCTACCGTGCCCGATGCATCCACGTCGGGTTTCCAACAAAAACATCCCATAACAATGAAAAAGCATATACTATCGGCGGCATTCCTCTCCCTCTTCGCTGCCGCATCAATGGCGCAGAACCTCAACACTGCATACTATAACGACGGTTACTTCTATCGTCACGAGATGAACCCTGCCCTCGGCAACGACACTGCCAACTACGTCTCAATACCTGGCATCGGCAATGTCAACCTCTCCGTGCAGGGCAACTTCGGTCCCGGCGATGTCATCCTGAAGAACCCTCGCTACCGCAACGGCTCCGACAAGAAGCTCACCACCTTCATGAACCCTTACATCTCCGACAAGGAGGCTCTCGACGGCTTTGCAAAGGGAGGCAACAAGATCAATACAGAGATAAAGCTCTCCGTGCTCTCCATAGGCTTCAAGGGCTTCGGAGGCTACAACACCCTCGAGGTAAATGCCCGCGCCCAGGAAGGTCTCACCGTGCCTTACGAGCTCTTTGAGTTTGCGCGCAACATCGGCAACAAGACCTACAACATAGGCAATATCGGCGGCAATGTGCAGTCGTTTGCGGAAGTTGCACTCGGTCATTCCCGCAAGGTTACGGAGAACGTCACTGTAGGCGTTAAGGCAAAGCTGCTCGTCGGTGTGGAGGACATCAACCTCTCCGTGAAGAACCTCAAGGCTGACCTTGCTGCCGACAACAAGTGGACGCTCTCAGGCGACATGCACCTCGACGCTTCAATGAAGGGACTCACCTTCAAGAACAAGACGGAGGAATACAACAACCGTCCGGGCACATACAAGGTCATCGACGAGGTTGATGTTGATGGCGCTGGCATCGGAGGCATGGGCTTTGCCGTTGACCTCGGCGTGGACTGGAAGGTGAACGACGACTGGCGCGTCAGTGCTGCCATTCTCGACCTCGGAGCCATCAGCTGGAGCAACAACCTCCAGGCTTCCAACATGTCGAAGAGCTTCTCTTTCGCAGGTTTCCACGACATAGAGACTTCCGACGACGACCATCCTAACAGCGTCAACAAGCAGGGACAGGACTATGGCGACCAGATCACAGACTTCCTCAACCTCACCGACAAGGGCGACAAGGGCAGCCGTTCCACTGGCATCGGCACTACTATCAATGCGGGAGTGCTCTACACCCTGCCAGCCTATCGCAAGCTCTCTTTCGGACTCCTCGGCACGGCGCGTATGCGTGACGACTACGGATGGACCGAAGCGCGCCTCTCTGCCAACTGGGCACCTGCCAAGTGGTTCTCGGGCAGTGCAAGCGTAGCTGCCGGCACCTTCGGCACATCGGTAGGCTGGGTAGTGAACCTCCACCCAAAGGGCATCGGCATCTTCGCCGGCATGGACCGCACCCTCGGCACGCTCAGCAAGGAAGGCATCCCTCTCCGTCCTAACGGCAGCGCCCACTTCGGCGTAAACATCGTATTCTGATTTTACGTTACCAATACCCTCAAAAACTCTATGAGTTTTGAAAAAAAGCATGGGAGTTTTTTCAAAAACTCCCATGCTTTTTGTATAAAACTCCCATGGTTTTTCTGCACCCCCAATACACACGCCAACGCATAGCCTGAGTTGTATCCTATAGAATACAACTTTTCTCATCTTTTTGTATCCTATAGAATACAATTTCTTCATAATTCTTGTTTCCTATAGAAATTTTTCTTACTTTTGCACCAGAAATTCAAAGAAACTATGGACAAGAATACGATAAAGCAGATTATCCTTCGTTGGCAAGAATTGATTGCAAACATAGATCTCACTCCACGAAGCATCACACTCGACCCATCCGCCAGCCATGTGTTGGTAGGCATCCGTCGTGCCGGCAAGAGCTATCTTCTTTACCAGCACATCCAACAGATGATTAGTCAGGGACACAAGATGGAGGAAATGCTATTCATAAACTTTGAGGACGAACGCATCATGGACATATCAAAGAATGAGTTGCACCTTATTCTTGAGTCCTATCGTGAACTGTTCCCTTACAAACCTATAGTTTTCCTTGACGAGATACAGAACATAGATGGTTGGGAACACTTTGCCCGTCGTCTGGCAGACGAGAAATACCAAGTGTTCATCACAGGCAGCAACGCAAAGATGCTGAGCCGTGAAATAGCAATGACGCTTGGTGGCAGATACATACTGAACGAAATATACCCTTTCTCGTTCAAGGAGTTTCTGCAACATCGAGGAATTTCACTTCCATCACATTGGGAACTCACGCCAGTCAAAGCCGACGTGGTGCGCATGATGGATGAATACTTCTCTATGGGAGGACTGTCAGAGTGCTTCAACATCATAGACAAACGTAACTGGCACCAGGCGCTATACAACAAGATTCTGCTTTCGGACATAGTCGTACGCAACCATATTCGCAACGAACGTAGTTTGAAACTTCTCGTACGCAAACTTGCCGACAGCGTGATGCAGCCTACATCCATCAACAGACTGCAGAACATACTGCAAGGTGACGGCACCAAGATAAACCGCCCAACCATTGCAGACTACTTGGAATATATGCACGATGCGTACCTGACATTCAGTATCTCAAACTTTTCTGATTCTTTGTCACAACGCACTGCCATACAGAAACATTACTTCTACGACAACGGAATACTAAACCTTTTCCTTATAAATCCGGAAACGAAACTGCTTGAGAATCTCGTTGCCATACACCTTTACCACAGATATGGCGACCGCTTGCTATATTACAACAAGAATGTAGAAGTTGACTTTTATGTCCCTGACGACTCACTACTCGTTCAGGTTTCCTATTCCATTGTAGATGCTTCTACGCGTAGGCGAGAGATCGATGCCATAAAGAGGACTGCCGCATTCCTGAAGCCAAAGACCATCGTGATTGTCACATACAACGAAGAGGAAACCATAGAAGACGACGGGCTGCGTATAGAAATAGTACCTATCTACAAATATCTGATTGACAGGTAGAAAAAAAGGGCTGCGAACAGCATTAATAGCCGTTCGCAGCCCTTTTTGGAAAGGAAATGCAAGACACTAATCCATGACGCGCAAGACGTTACTCGTTGTCGTACTCGTCATCCTCAAGATAGAACTGCCGTTTTGAACGAGAGAGAATCCGCAGGCTTCGGCAATGGTCTCGTTGGCATACTCCGGATGCTGCATGATGAGACGCTTTGCCTCCTCAAGACGCAGGTCGCTGAGCCACACGCGGAAGGTCTTTCCCTCCACTTCACGCAGATACTGCACAAGCATACGCTTCGGGAGATTCTGGCGACTGGCAAGGCGCACGTAGGAATAGGTGAAGATATAGATGGCGAGTGCATAGAACAGTATGTTGACCTCCGCTCCCACATCGGCTCCCTGCGCACGGAACCCGAAATGGATCCGGCAGAAATAGTGGAGGCAGAGGAGCAGCTGTGCGAAAATGTTGCACAGTCGCATCTTCTCGTAGTTCTCGCTGGTGTCGGGCTGGTGGAACTTGGAGAACAGGAGCACAAGAGCCAGGCATAATGTCACGGTGAGCGAGCTGGCTTGCAGTATGAGGAGCAGGGAATTTGTGTCGTGCATACGTCAATTATTATGGATTCCGAATGCAAAGTTACAAAAAATCTGGAAAAAGGGCGCTGTTTTCCGAAAAATGATTAACTTTGCCCTCAAAATCAAATGCTCATGAAGAAATCTTTTGTCTCTCTCTTATTCCTTTGCTCTGCTTTCAGCGTGCATGCGCAGGGCGTTGTTGCCCTGCCTGACTCCCACGGCAATCCGGCTATCAGTAGCTTGAGTCCTGCCTTCGGCAATCTGAATACTGCCTTCCTACAGAACCATCCGTGGCGCGGGAAGAAGGTGGCGTATATTGGCGACTCGATAACGGACCCGAACAATCGCGGGTCGAAGAAGAAGTACTGGCAGTATCTGCAGGAGTGGCTCGGCATAGAGTATTTCGTGCCGGCAAAGAGCGGCAGGCAGTGGAATGACGTGGCGCGACAGGAGCAGCTGCTGCAGGAGAAGTGGGGACAGGATGTGGATGCCATCTTCATCTTCCTCGGCACCAACGACTACAACCATGACGTGCCGCTCGGCGAATGGTACACCGTCAGCGAGGAGAAGGTGATGCGTGCCACTCACGGCAAGGAGAAGGAGCTGGAGACGGTTAGGCATCGCGTGCCAAACATGGACGAGAACACTTTCCGCGGACGCATAAACAAGGCGCTCTCGCAACTGAAAAAGGACTATCCTGACAAGCAGATAGTGCTGATAACTCCGATACATCGTGCCGGATTCTTCCCTAACGACAAGAACTGGCAGCCGGAGGAATGCTACTCCAATGCTCTCGGCAATTTCGTGGATGAGTATATTGCTGCCGTGAAGGAGGCTGGTCAGGTGTGGGCAATGCCTGTGATAGACATGGCTGCCCTCTCGGCTCTATATCCTTTAGAGGACGCGCATGGCAAGTACTTTGCCAATCCTGATGCCGACCGCCTGCACCCGAACGACAAGGGGCATGAGCGCATGGCAATGGTCATTGCCTCCCAGCTGATGGCAATACCGGTGTTTTAGTTTTTGTCAAAATCCCTCCAATTGTATATACCTAAATTGAAAGGCGGCGTGCAAACCAATGCACGCCGCCTTTTATTGTTATTGTTCTTGTGATGGTTGGTGCGGTGAGGGCACCGCACCTCCATACTACTTCTTGAGGATCTTTACGCCGTTCTTGATCTGGATGCCGCGGAATGTGTTTCCGTCAACCTTCTGACCGCGAACGTTGTAAACATTGCCGTTAGCCTTGTTAGCAGCAGCACCGCGGATGCCTGTAGCCTCTGTCTCTGTGAACTCAGCTGTGACAACTTCGTCAGTCTTGATGTCGAACATAGTGATGCAGTATGTTACGCCTGCCTCTACAGCGAATGTGTAAACTGCCTTGTAAGCATTCCAGTCAACATTCTCAGTGATTTCGCCAGTGTATTCTGGACCGTCAGTGTTAACGAATGGATCGAACCAACCGCCTTCACCAACGTAGATGCCCATCACGCTGTTAGAAACGCTGAGCTGACCGTCCTTCTCTGCAGTGAATGTGTAGTAAGTAGCGCTACCATGCATCTTGCCATCAACGCCCCAAGCCCATGTAGAGTGCTCGTTGAGGTTGATAGGGTTAGCCATAGTACCTACCCATTCAGATGGATCTTCTGGCTCGTCGAATGCTACAGTGAATGAACCCTGGCCCATAGCCATGATGTAGTACTTCACGCCTGCCTTAGCAGTCCATGCAGTAGCGATGCGACCCATGCCACCGAAGCCGAAGTCGTCGCCGAACTCATCGTCGCCGCCAGCGTTGTCGTCTTCAACGAGGATGCCTTCAGTCTCAACTGGCTCACATTCGAGGTCGTTGTTTTCTGGATCGAAGTAGAAGTTGCCAGTAGAAACACCGATACCGCCACCGTCTGCGAGAGTGCCTACAGTAGGAGTAAGGATGATCTTAACGTCAACGTCAGACTGGAATACATAGTAGTTAGGTGTACCAGTTTCAGCCATGTTCATGCCGTAAGTCTTGCCTTCCTCGAGAGCGATAGGCTCAGCGTATGTACCGTAAGGGAGCTCGCCAGCGCCACCGCCTTCACCGATAGTCCATGTGTAAACAACAGGCTCTGTGTTAGAAGAAGCCCAGCTGTTTGTTGTCATAGAACCTACAGGGAACTCGAGAGTGTAAGTACCTTCTTCTGTTACAGGAGCAGAGAGAGAACCGTAGAGGTTAGGGTCTGTCCAGTTCTCAGGATCGTAGTCGAACGCAACGTCTTCAACGAACTCACCGTTCTTGTAGAACTTAGCCTGAGAGTTATAGTTGTCGAACTGAGAATCCCAGTCGTTGATAACGAGTGTGAACTGCTGGAGAGAAGT
>JAZRXS010000164.1:0-21600 GCA_045600325.1 Prevotella sp. | reverse complement strand
TGTCATCTTTCGGTTTCTTTTTGGCTCAAACTGTCAGTTAAATCAGTCGTGTAGCCCGCTACACTCCATCTTTAACTAACACTTTGATCTCAAAAATAAACTCGTAAGCTAACAAAGCTAATTTATAGAACCCACCTATATTAGATTTTTGTTTTGAGTTTTTGGCCATTACCCATTAGCCATTAGCATCGCTGCGAACCATTATCCTTGAAGTGCAATCTCCTTGAACTGCTCACCACGGTCCTCCATGTTCTTGAAGAGATCGAAGCTTGCGCAGCATGGGGAGAGGAGTACTGTGCTGCCTTCCTTGGCAAGTTCCTTGCAAGCAGCCATTGCTTCCTTCATGGACTTGGTATCTCGTGTAGGAATGCCAAAACCATCGAAGCAGTCGTGGAGCTTCTTGTTGTCAACACCCATATAGACAACGCCGATACACTTTTCCTTTACGAGATCGTAAATCTGTGAGTAGTCGTTGCCCTTGTCAACACCACCGAGGATAAGCACTGTTGGCTGTGTCATGCTCTCAAGGGCATACCAGCAAGCATCCACGTTTGTTGCCTTGGAATCATTGATGTATGTGATACCTCCAACTGTGCAAATCTTCTCCAAACGATGCTCTACACCAGGGAAGTTGCTCAAGCACTTGCGGAGAGTCTCGTCCTTGACGCCGGCAATGTGTGCCGCAAGTCCTGCTGCAAGAGAGTTATAGACGTTGTGACGGCCACGGAGAGAAAGGCTTTCCTGCTCCATGTTGAACGGTGTAGGATATTCGAGAGTGTACTTGCCGTCAGCAGTATATCCTGTCATACCGTCCTTCTTCAACTCACTGAACGGACAAAGCTTAGCCTTGAGGTCATACTTTGCGAGTTCCCTTGTGATGATAGGGTCGCCGTCCCAATAGATGAACGCATCGTCTTCAGTCTGGTTCTGTGTGATTCGCATCTTTGAATCCACATAGTTCTGCATGTTGAAGTCGTAGCGATCAAGATGGTCTGGTGTGATATTCAGGAGCACAGCGATGTCTGCACGGAAATCGTACATGTTGTCAAGTTGGAACGAACTCAACTCAATAACATAGTATTCGTGTGGAGTTTCCGCTACCTGGAGGGCAAGCGAATGACCGATGTTTCCTGCCAAACCGACATCAAATCCAGCATCCACGAGGATATGATGTATGAGTGTAGTGGTTGTTGTCTTACCGTTACTACCTGTTATGCAAATCATCTTGGCGTTGGTATAACGCGCAGCGAACTCAATCTCAGAGATGATGCTTGTACCCTGAGCCTTGAGCTTCTTTATCATCGGAGCTGTGTCTGGAATGCCCGGCGACTTGATAACCTCGTCGGCATTCAGTATTTTCTCCTCTGTATGCTGACCGCTTTCCCACTCAATCCCATGAGAATCAAGCCATTCAATGTATTTTGGCTTGATGGCTGACATATCAGAGACAAACACATCAAAGCCTTCTTTCTTTGCCAATACGGCTGCGCCGGCACCACTTTCGCCAGCTCCTAATACTACAATTCGTTTCATATTTTCTTGTTAAGTATAAAGTCTTAAGTATGAAGTATAAAGTATGATTACACTTTGATATTGATAACCAATTTGTTTTCTTTTAGTATAGAACTGTCAGTAAGACTAATCATACTTTATACTCTATACTTTATACTTCATACTTGAATCTATCTAATCTTCAGTGTTATAATCGTTATTGCGGCAAGTATCAGGGTTGTTATCCAGAAGCGGAAAGTCACCTTTGATTCGTGCCAAGCCCCCTTAGGCCAGTTCATCAGATACTTGGCATCCGGGAGAAGAGCCTCCTGCTGTGTGCGGAAAGCATCGTGGATTGGTGTGCGCTTGAACATTCTGCGCTTTATGCCCTTTCGTGTGCCTGTCTTGGCATACCATACCTGAAGCATCACACTAAGGCTTTCCACGAAGAATATGCCGCAAAGTATAGGAAGGAGAAGTTCCTTGTGGATGATGACCGCTGTCACACCAATGATACCACCGATAGTAAGACTTCCTGTGTCGCCCATGAACACTTGGGCAGGGTAAGCATTGTACCAAAGGAAGCCTATCAATGCTCCGATGAACGCACAAAGGAACACTACAAGCTCCTGACTACCAGGAATATACATAATATTCAGATAAGAAGCGTATTCTATATGGCTACTTACGTATGCAAGTATGCCAAGTGCCACACCTATTATCGCCGAGTTGCCCGCACACATGCCGTCCATACCGTCATTCAGGTTAGCGCCGTTGGACACGGCTGTCACGATGAATATTGTCAGCAGTACGAAGAAAATCCATGCTGCGGCACTCTTGTAGTCGCCCATGAACGAGAATATCTCCTCATAGTCAAGGTTGTTGTCCTTGAAGAATGGGATGGTAGTCTTCAACGACTTCTCCGATTCCGACTTATGGATGACGGTCTCACCACCAATTTGCTTTTCGGGTTTATCGGAAACCACAGTCGTCTGCGCATTCTTTACGACCGTAACATTCTCGTTTATCGTTGCATCAGGACTTGCCCAAAGAATCAAGCCGACGATGAGTCCGATACTAACCTGTCCGATGATCTTATACTTTCCTTTCAGACCGTCCTTGTTGTGCTTGTAGTTCTTGATGAAGTCGTCCATAAAACCGAGGAAACCCAACCATAACGTAGTGATAATCATTATGATAAGATATATGTTACGGAGACGTCCAAGCAGCAAGGCTGGCACGAGAATGGCAACGATTATGATGATTCCGCCCATGGAAGGAACACCTATTTTCTTCACTCCGAACGGATCGATGTCCGCTGAACGCTGCTCCTCGGTGAAGTTCTTGCGCTTCATGTACTTGATGAATTTCTCGCCAAACCAGGCGGAAATCACAAGCGAGAGTATCAATGCCAGTATGGCACGGAAAGATATGTAGCTCCAAAGGTGCGAGCCTGATATTCCAAACTGCTCTAAGAATCTGAATAAATAGTATAGCAACTTTAAGCCTCTCCCCCCGCCCCCGTCCCGATTATGGGGAGAGGGTGTGATATGTTTTGTGGGAGGATATTTCTATTATATCACTTTTATCTATTAGTTATCTGTTTGCCTCATCCTTCAAAGGATATTCCTCCCCCTCCCCATAATCGGGGAGGGGGGCGGGGGGTGAGGCTTATATGCACTTCATTATTTCTTCCTTATCATCAAAGTGATGCTTGACACCCTTCACTATCTGATAGTCCTCGTGACCCTTGCCGGCAATGAGTATCACATCACCCTTCTGCGCCATCATGCAGGCTGTCTTGATAGCCTCGCGACGGTCAACAATGGAGATCACCTTCTTCAACTGCTGTGCATTCAGTCCTGCGAGCATATCGTTGATGATGTCCTGTGGCTCCTCGTTGCGTGGGTTGTCGGAAGTTATTATCACACGGTCGCTCTGCTTTACCGCCTCCTGTGCCATGAGCGGACGCTTTGTTTTGTCACGGTTTCCGCCGCAACCGCAAACTGTTATCACTTGTCCTTTGCCGTCAACGACCTCATTGATTGCCTTGAGCACGTTCTCGATGGCATCTGGAGTGTGGGCATAATCCACGACTGCTGTCCAACCTTCTGGTGAACGTACAGGCTCCATTCTACCGCTAACACTCTTCAAAGTGCTGAGTACCAACAAGATCTCGTCCTGGCTCTTGCCGAGCATACGGGCTGCACCATATACTGCAAGGAGGTTTGATACATTGTATTTTCCTATGAACTGCACGCCAACTTCCTTGCCGTCAATCTCAAGATACATGCCCTCGAAGTGACATTCCACGATGCGAGCCTTGAAATCCGCCATGCGTTGGTAAGAGTAAGTCTTGACTGTAGCCTTGCAGTTCTGCACCATGAACATGCCGTTCTTGTCGTCTGCATTGATGATGGCGAACGCATCCTTTGGCAGAGTGTCGAAGAAGAGTTTCTTTGCGTCACGGTAGTTCTCCATAGTCTTATGGTAGTCAAGGTGATCCTGGGTAAGATTGGTAAACATACCGCCCACGAATCTCAATCCACCGATGCGGCGTTGCTCAATGGCATGACTTGAACATTCCATGAAAGCATATTCGCAGCCTGCCTCAACCATACGGGCAAGAAGCTTGTTAAGCTCGATTGGATCCGGAGTAGTGTGACTTGCTGGCACAGCTTCATCCTCAATATAGTTGCATACGGTAGAGAGAAGTCCGCACTTATGTCCCATCTGGCGGAACATATTATATAATAATGTGGCAATAGTAGTCTTGCCGTTTGTGCCGGTTACACCGCAGAGTTTCAGTTTTCTTGACGGATCGCCATAGAATTGTGTAGCCAATTCACCGACCACATCGCCAGACGATTTCACTACAACATAGCTAACGCCGTCAACAAGTTCGGCAGGCTTTTCCTCACAAACCACAGTTTTTGCACCGAGTTCTATAGCCTTGCTTATGAATGAGTGGCCATCTACTTGTGTTCCGCGCATGGCTACGAACACATGACCATCCTCTATCTTGCGGGAATCAATGTTGATGCCCGTAACTTCCTGATCCATAGTGCCTATCACTTCGATAGGCGCTATTTTTTTTGTTATGTCTTTTAAAGTAATCATAGTTGTTACTTATGCTTGTTTATCCCATTACGATATGGCATATTTCGCCTTTCTTCACCTTCGTTCCGGCGGCAATGCTTTGCGCTTGCACCTTTCCGCGTCCTTGAATCTTCACTTTCAGTCCGCAGCTTTCAAGCAGATAGACCGCATCTCGTGCGCCCATGCCATAAACATCAGGCACACTGTCAGGGCTCTGACTGTTCTGTTCGCGCAGTCTCACGTTCTCAGGCTTTGCAGAAGCCTGTCCCCAAGTAGATTGTCCATTGGATCTATACTTGTTCTGGAAATCGCTATCTGTCTGGATACCAAGTTGTTCGAGCACGAATCCCGCAGCTCCGATATTGCCATTCTTCACGTTCGGATTGATAACTCTTTCCTCAGCGTCCTTTGCTTCCACTGCCTCGTGGCGAAGCTTCTGAGCCATAATGCCCTCAGACACTTCATGGAACACCTTACCGCACATCAAACCGCCTGAAGCAGCACCCGATTTCTGTATGCAGACGATGCAAGTATATTCAGGATTGTCTGCTGGGAAGAATCCGCAGAACGAGATGAGATAGTGCATGGCACCACTCTTGTAGCCCGCCTTACCCTTGGAGATCTGGGCAGTTCCTGTCTTTCCAGCGACAGAGAACAGCTTTGAGCCAGCCTTCTTGCCTGTGCCTCGCTTGACAACACTGGTCAGGATCTTTGTGATCTTCTCTATGGTCTGAGGCTTGGCAATATGCTCGCGCATCACCTCTGGTGGGAACTCCTGGAGCACCTCGCCATTCTTCTCTATACGCTGCACAAAACGAGGGCGCATCATCGTGCCGCCATTTGCTATTGCATTGTAGAAAGTAACGGTCTGGATAGGTGGAATCTGCGTCTCATATCCGATGCTCATCCAAGGCAAAGTCGTTAAAGGCCAGTTGGTTAGGTTGCCTTTGCCATTACGTTCCGGCACCTTTATCTTCGCTCTTGCATAGCCAGGGAAAGGCAGTTCCAGGTCGTCCTTTAGTCCAAGACGAGTAAGTCCTGCAACGAACTTCTCTGGTTCTTTCTTATAGTGACGGTCAATGATACAACTCACACCGATGTTGGAACTCTTTTCCATAGCCTTCACCATGTTCACAGTTCCGCAACCTCCTGAGTGCCAGTTATGGTCACGCATCTTCGCACCATACATATCCTTGACACCACTACCTGTGTTTACCACATAGTTTGTATCGCAAACGCCGTCGTCCAAAGCCACCATCATTGATGCTGTCTTGAAAACGGAACCCGGCTCAAGGAGGTCGCTGACGGCGTTGTTCTTGATTTCTGCATAGCTGCCATCGGCAAGTTTTGCCATGTTCACCATTGCTTTCACGTCGCCGGTCTTCGTTTCCATGACGATCACGACACCAACGTCGCCGTCAATGTCCTTGAGTTCAGACACCAATGCACGCTCTGCAATATCCTGCATTCCGACGTTAAGGGTTGTAACGACATCAGCACCGTCAACAGGCTCTTTCACGGTGAGGCTCAGGTACTTATTCATCACCTTCTGACGATTCACGATTCCGTTCTCGCCACGCAGGATAGAGTCGAACGCAAGCTCAAGACCGCACTTTGCAGAGTCCTTCGCACCATACAAGGTACCGATGGTACGGAAGGCAAGCGAACCGTGCGGATGCTGGCGAGCGTTGAAGGTTTCATAGTGGAAGCCGCCCTTATACTTATGGAGATTGAATATGGGGAGTTCCCTTACCTGTGCAAGTACGTTATGCGTAACATGCTTATTTCCATATATTTTGTAGTTCTGGGCGTCATTCTCACGTGCATCCATCATGCCTTTCTTGAACTCTTCCGCTGTTCTGTCCGGGAAGATCTCGTGCAGACCATCGCAGATGCTGTCCATCTTGGCAAGGAGAAGCGAGTCGTTGCCCGCTGCCTTCACTGCCTTGAAGTCCATCAGAAGGACGTATTCCGGCAGACTGCTCGCCATGATGCGACCGTCGTCACTGAGGATATTGCCTCTGACCGGTGTGGTCTCGACGCCTTCCTTGTGAAGTTTTGACGACACCTGCTTCCAGTAGTCGCGCTCTGCCGTTATTATGTATGCTGCCTTGCCTATCACCACAACGCCCAAAAGCAGGAGGACGAAGGCAAAGAACTTGAATCTTGGAACTATCTTTTTTCTATCAAACAAGCTGCTCATGATTACTCTTTTCTTTTTTCACTTGATCTACAATACGTTTTTTACTTCAAATTTTGGAGATTACTCTTTTGGAATCCTGATTATGTACGGGTGCTGGTTAGCGATATGCACCGCACTGTCAGGTCCTTCCTTGATCATTTTCAGTACGTTGCTCTCGCGGCAAAGCTCCGTCATCTGACTTTGAGCCGCCTGAGCCCTGTACTTGGCGTCCTTCAGTTCTGTCTGTAACTTGTCTATCTTTATCAGGTCCTGCTGGACATTGTAGCGCATCGCCACATAGATGATTACAAACAGCACTATCAGCATTATCAGCCACAGCTGTTTCCTTACTCCTTGAGCAGTGAAGAAATCGCCGGCAAGGATCTTCTTCAGCGACTGGGCTGCGGCGTTCGGGCGCTCATCCTCACGTGCTTGCGATCGGATGGCGTCTTGTAACGTCGGTTTGTTGTCAACAATTTCTTCCATTATATTTTTTCAGCTATTCTAAGTTTAGCGCTTCTTGAGCGCGGATTTGTTTCCTGTTCTTCTGCCGATGGCAGTATCGGCTTGCGGTTTACTGCCTTCAGCGGTGTCTCTGTTCTGCCGAAGATGTCCTGTTTCACCTTTCCTTCGGCATTTCCCGCCTTGATGAAGTTCTTTACGATTCGGTCTTCAAGGCTATGGTATGTAATCACGGACAAGCGTCCACCGGGCTTAAGCACCTTGACAGCAGCCTCCAGCATCTCTGTCAGAGCGTCCATCTCGTGGTTCACCTCTATTCGCAACGCCTGGAACACCTTTGCCATTTCCTTCTTTGCACGCTCGCGTGGAAGGCATTGTTCGCAGGTCTTCACCAGGTCGCCCGTCATCTTATAAGGAGTGGTCTGACGTTGCTTTACTATCAGCGAGGCGAGTTTTCTTGCCTGCTTTACTTCACCATATATATATATAATGTACGCGAGACGCTCCTCGTCGTATTCATTCAGTATGTCGGCAGCAGTCTTCCCCGCCCTTTTGTTCATTCGCATGTCTATCGGCGAGTTGAAACGGAAGGAGAAGCCGCGGCTTTCGTCATCAAGATGATGACTCGAGACTCCAAGGTCAGCGAGAATACCGTCTATCTGCGGATTCTCATCGTCGGCTTCCAGCTCGCCGTAGTAGCGCATCCAGTTGCGAAGGTAGCGGAAGTTCGAGGCGATGAAAGTGAAGGCTTCCGGGGATTCCGAGGTTCCCGGTGATTCCGGTCTATCCGGAAGATTCTCTGCCGCATCCGGATCCTGGTCAAAGCTGTAGAGCCTGCCCCCCTTTAGGCGTCGGAGAATCTCTTGGGTATGGCCGCCGCCACCCATGGTCACATCCACATAGTGTCCTCCGTCCTTGAGGTCAAGGCCGTCGATGCTCTCATTCAAGAGCACTGGAACATGATATGTAGGTGTTGCGTCCATTAAATAGGTGTCACGTCACAATTTATAGTTACTGCCTCAATATTAATCTTTCATCATATTCTGGAGTGATGCAGAGTATTCCTCTGGTTCTTGGCTCACGTTCTCTTGTGCCACAGGACACCAGATCTCCACCACATCATCGTAACCAATGAAATTCACCACCTGCTTCAAACCTGCCATTTCAAGCATCTTCTTTGATATCAAGAAACGTCCGTTGCCGTCAAGTTTGACTTCCTCCACATTCATAACATACTGTCGGAAGATATTCTTGTCGTGACGACTGAACGGATTCATCTTTGCCCGGAGCTGGTCAACCTTGGCATTCCACACGCTTCCCGGCAGCAAAGTGAGACAACTCTCGAAGTCATCCTTGCGGATGTATAGGGTGTCTTCCTGTGCCAGTTCAAGCACCTTTCTGAATGCAGAGGGGAGAAAAACTCTGCCCTTTGCATCAAGTTTGGCTTCTATGGTTCCTGTGAATCTCATTTTATGCTATAGTCGATTTTAGACCACAAAATTAGGAATTTTACTCCACATTCCCCCACTCTACCCCACTCAAAGTGATTTTTTATTGATTTTTCTTAAAAAAACATCGGTAAAAACACAGCCTTTTACCCAAAGTCGCCAGTATTACACACTTTATGTGTGTGCCACTTGCCATTCCGTCGCACAACATTTCAACAGAACATCGCCATTGATACTATTTTGTCAGCGCAGCCCTGTTTTTGGGTAACTCATAGAGTTCGCGCCAAAAAAGCTATGAGTTTTGGATAAAAAACGTGGGAGTTTTGGTGCAAAAGTCATAGAGTTTTTGATCAAAAGTCATAGAGTTTTTTGACGTCCCTCCAACACAATGATTTTCAAGAAGATACGGATGCAACCCAGAAGGCATCGTAAAACATTTGTTGAATGACACTATTTTGTCACGTCTCACCATGATTTTTGCGCTTATTCCCACGCTACTCTATAGAGAGATTTATGTCAATTTTCACATTTTTTTAACTAAAAGCCAAAAAATGTTATAAAAATCAAGAAAAAAGGCCATTGTTAACAAACTTTAAAAAAGCCATGTTTCATCAGAATACAATACCATTGATTCTCAACTATTTAGATTATCAAAATGTTTCATACGCAAAGATTTTCGTACTATATTAATGATATAATACAAGCTTTTTGTTCCCAAATAAATCAAGAAAAGTTTGGACATATCTAAAGATATTATTACCTTTGCCGAGCAATTTATGTCCGTAATATAGGGCAAAACACCAATCCATAGCAAATTATCAAAAAATTATAACTTAATCTTAAAATTTCCTAACTTGCAAACTATGAAACAGTTTCGTAGACTTATTTGCTGTCTGATCCTATCCGTGATGACGTCAGCCATGGCATTTGCCCAGGGTAATGTTGTCAAGGGTGTGGTTAAAGACGCAAATGGCGAGGCCGTCATTGGTGCATCGGTGGTACAGAAGGGCAACACTAAGAATGCCTCGATTACCGACATCGACGGAAACTTCTCGCTGAATTTGCCGAACGGTAGGGGCACCATCGTTGTGTCTTACATCGGCATGAACACGGAAGAGGTATCTGTTACAGCTGGTAAAGCGGTTACAGTAACCCTCACGGAAGACGACTCACAACTTGAAGAAGTCGTTGTTGTAGGTTTCGGCCAACAGAAAAAAGCATCAGTTGTCGGTGCCATCACACAGACAACAGGTGAAGTTCTTGAACGTGCAGCCGGTATCGGTTCTGTAAGTGCTGCCCTCACAGGTAACCTTCCTGGTGTGGCAACAATCGCATCTACAGGTCAGCCGGGTGAGGAAGACCCACGTATCTACATCCGTGGTGCAGCAGCCTGGAACCAGGATGCTCAGCCTCTCGTCCTCGTGGACGGTGTAAAGCGTGAGATCAAGTCTGTTGACGTAACATCCGTTGCAACTATTTCCGTATTGAAGGACGCATCTGCAACAGCCGTTTACGGTGTGGAAGGTGCAAACGGTGTAATCCTCATCACTACAAAGCGTGGTCAGGAAGGTAAGGCTCGTATCGACGTCGGCTTCAACGCTACATTGAAGGCAGTGTCAAAGCTCCCTCGCAAGTACGACTCATACGATGGCTACATGTTCCGTAACCAGGCTATCGAGAGTGAGCTCGCATTGAAGACAGGTGCAGGTTCATGGGCATACTATCGTCCTCAGACTTTCATCAACCTTTTCCGCAACCAGGATCATGTTGTAAGACCTCAGTACACTGCTGACGGATCTTTCCTCGGTAACTACAGCCAGGCTGACCGTTACCCTAACACTGACTGGCAGGAAGAGATGTTCGAGAAGACTGCATTGTCTTACAACACCAACCTTAATATATCTGGTGGTACAAAGTATGTGAAGTACTTCGTTTCATTCGACTACCAGAACGAAGGTGATATCACAAAGATCTGGGAAAACAACCTCGGTTTCGATGGTGGTTATTCATACAACCGTCTTAACGTGCGTTCAAACCTTGACTTCACCATCACAAAGACTACTGAGTTCAAGGTCAGCCTCGCTGGTTCCAACGCACAGCAGAAGAAGCCTCGCCTTGGTTACAACTCAGGTTCATGGGCAGAGCAGCAGATGTGGGCAGGTGCATACTCAATGGCTCCTAACCTCTTCCCTGTAAAGTACTCTGACGGTTCTTGGGGTTACTACCCATTGGTATCAAACATTGCCAACTCTCCAATGAACGTTGCCACTGGTGGTTACGAACTTCAGGCTATCACTCGTATCTTTACCGACTTCGCTCTTGAGCAGAAGCTCGACTTCATCACAAAGGGACTTGTTGCTCGCGGTACTATTTCTTGGGACAACCAGTTCAACGAAAGTGGTCGTGGTATCGTTACAAACGCAAAGCCAGACGGTTCTTCTTTCCAGCCAAAGAGAATGTACATCCTTCCTGAAGAAGGTATCGTCAACAGAGAAAAGCTTTCTCTCGAGAACACTGGTTTCGACTTCTACGAGAGCCGTGACTGGATTACACAAGCTGGTAACGTAAGCTATACAAGCCGTCTTACAGAAATGTCGCTCCAGCTCTTCTGGGGTCGCCAGTTCGGCAAGCACAATGTTACTGCGATGGCTAACTGGAAGCGTCGTTCCATTGCACAGAACGCAGAGCTTGAGAATCGTCGTGAAGACTGGGTAGCACGTGCTACATACGACTACAACAGCCGCTACTTCGCTGAGTTCAACGGTGCATACAACGGTTCACAGCAGTTCTCTCCAGACCACCGCTTCGGTCTCTTCTATTCAGGAGCAGCCGGCTGGATGGTGTCAGAGGAAAACTTCATGAAGTGGCTCAAGGCAAAGAAGATCCTTGACATGTTCAAGATTCGTGGTTCTGTCGGTCAGATCGGTGACGATAGCGCTGGTAAGCGTTTTGCATACTTGACTACTTGGGAAGTAAATGGTCCATTCCACATGAACACAGACAACTCAGACAGTCCATTCACAGGATACTCTGAGGCAGGTGTGGCAGCTCCAGACCTTAGATGGGCAACAGTGGTTAAGTACAACCTCGGTTTTGACTACGCATTCTGGAACGGTATGTTCGCAGGTAGCTTCGACTGGTTCCGCGACGAGCGCAAGGACATCTTCATCTCTGGTGGTGACCGTCTTTCTATCCCTTCATACTATGGTGTAGTATCTGTACCAGATATCAACAAGGGTGAAATCAAGAACTCTGGTTTCGAGGTTGAGCTCCGCTTCAACAAGGTATTGAAGAACGGTATGCGTTTCTGGGCTAACACTAACTACACATACGCACATAATACTATTATATTGAAGGACGACCCTAAGCTTTATCCAAACTACCGCAAGGCACAGGGATATTCACAGGGACAATACGTTTCATTCATCGACAAGGGCTTCATCGGCACTTACGACGAACTCTACAGTACACCTGAGCGTGACGCCAACGACGACAACCTTGTCATCGGTGACCACTACATCGTTGACTTCAACGGTGACGGTAAGGTTGACGCAACAAACGACCAGGCTCCATTCGGCTACACAGGCAACCCAGAGCATACATACAATGCTACAATCGGTTGGGAATGGAAGGGCTTCAGCTGCTTCGCTCAGCTCTACGGTGTAACAGGCGTTACTCGTGACGTTGGTTTGAACTCATTCGGCAGCCAGCTTCTTACCGTTTATGACAACGGTACATGGTGGAATCCAGTTGACGGCACTGGCGAAGTAGTCATCCCACGCTTCAACTCACAGATTTCATACAACGAGGGTACACAGTTCCTCTATGACGGTTCTTATCTCCGTCTGAAGAACGTGGAAGTAGCCTACACTTGGACTAAGGGCTGGATCAAGAAGCTTGGTTTCACAAGCCTCAAGATTTACCTCAACGGTAACAACCTCTTCCTCATCACGAAGATGCCTGACGACCGTGAAAGTAACTACGGTTGGAGTGGTGCCGGCGGTGCTTACCCAACAGTTAGACGTTACAACTTCGGTTTCAAGCTTTACATTTAATCAAGTACATATACATTATGAAATATAATAATATCAAATCCATATTGTATGGCTTCATGCTATTCTTGGCATGCGGTGTGAGCTTCACATCTTGTACAGAATGGCTGGAGAAGGATCCAGAGGCCATCATTCCTGAGGATGAAGCATTCAAGAATTACCGTAACTTCCAGGGCTTCATCGAGGAAATCTACAACATGGTTCCAAATATTACGAATGCCAACTACTGCTCTGGTTGGAACATGGGTGAAGACGCCGTCCACAATACTGAAGGATACTCACACATCGACCACCAGGTGGACCTCGGTAACTACCGTGAGATTTGGAATGGTAGCCAGCAGTGCTGGATCAACGGTAGCAGATGCTCACTTTGGGGCAGCTCATGGAAAGCTATCCGTAAGTGTAACATGGGTATCAAGAACATCAAGTCGCTCGTAGGTACAAACGAGCAGCGTGACCTCCTCCTTGGTCAGATGTACTTCTTCCGTGCATGGTGGCACTTTGAACTTATGACTTTCTTCGGTGGTATGCCATACATTGACGAGGCATTCGAGGGCGAGATCCCTGAACTCCCACGTCTCTCTTTCCAGGAGAGTGCTGACCGCTGTGCAGAAGACTTCCAGAGAGCATACGACCTTCTCCCTCTCAAGTGGGACGAGACTCTTACAGGTTTGGAAACACTCGGCAAGAACGAGATCCGCATCAACAAGTTCATGGCTCTCTGCTACCTTGGCAAGTGCTACCTCTGGGCTGCTTCTCCACTCATGAAGGAGTTCGAGAAGACTAAGAACGGTGGTGTTGCAGAACTCCTCGGTGCAAGCAAGAACGGCAAGACTTACGACTATGACGAGAAGTACTGTGCTTTGGCTTCAGAAGCTCTCGGCAAGGCTTTGGACTTGGTAAAGAAGGGTTCCGTAGATTACAAACTCGCCAAGTTCGAGTATTCAAACATCTATGACCACATGATTAACATCGAGGGTAATGATGAGGTTGGTGAGTACTCTCAGATCTGGTACACATATAAGCAGAACTGGAGGATGCCAGGTGTTGATGAAGCAATCTTCCGCGGTGTATGTCCAGCCACAAACACTGGTCCTTGGAACCACCTCAAGCTTTTCGGTCCTAAGGTAGCTGGTATCGTTGACCATGACAACATCATCCACCACCCTACTGCAAACCTTATCGACCAGTACGGTATGGCTAACGGACAGCCTATCTACCTTGTACAGAATGGTCAGTTGGTGCTTAATCCAAAGTCTGGTTTCGATCCTGAACACCCATACAAGAACCGCGACCCACGCTTCTATCATGACATCGTGTTCGACGGCTTCCACTATGTATTGTTCACAGAAGGTCTTACTGACGAGCAGAAGAAGCTCGAATACTGCTCTCTCTTTACTGGTGGTGCTATGCGCGACCATTCTAACGGTAGTAGCACAGGCTACTTCATCCAGAAGCTCTCTCCTCACCAGTGTAACAGAGGTGACGGTACAAACGCTGGCGACTGGTACGAATGGGCAGGTGCAATGCAGGCTTACATTCCTTACATGCGTCTTGCTGACGTTTACCTTATGTACGCTGAGGCTCGCGCAGGTATGGCTAAGACAGCTTCTGACCTCGGTTCAAAGCCAGATTACTGCCGTCTCCTGTCTGCCATCGATGCAGTCAATGCTTTGCGTGATCGCGTAAACTCCAGCGATTGGCCTATGGAGCGCCTCCAGCCTGAGTTCACTGACTCAAAGGAGCACTTCCTTGATGAACTCCGCCGTGAACGCGCCGTTGAGCTCGCTTTCGAAGGACACCGTTGGAACGACCTTCAGCGCTGGCTTCTCCTCACAGAGCCTCCTTACACTATGAAATACTCTCATGAGTTCGAGCGTCTTCAGCAGGACAGCTGGTTCGTCAGCCACGATCCTGCAGAGGCTAAGGTTGGTAACTTCCACAGAGAAGAGCTTATCACACGCAAACTTGAGTCTAAGCACTACTGGTTCCCACTTCCTGACAAGGATACATACCTCTACGAAGGATTCCCACAGAACCCAGGATGGTAATAAAGGTTCGCAGCTGGGCTGCGAGGCTAAAGGCTAAAGGCTAATGGCTAAAGGCTAAAGGCCAAAAGCTAATGGCTAAACACCAAAATCCAAAAACAAAAAACAAAATGAAACATAATAAAACTAAAATATTTCTCCTTGCCTTGCTTGCTGCATCGCCACTGATGGTCAACGCTCAGACCACTGACGAAGCTGACAACGAGGGGGCACAGAAGAAAGTACATGTTGCTTTCCGCGACAAGGATGCCGACCATCTTCTTGGTGGTGTATCATACGTTGACATGGAAGAACTGTCGAAGAAGGACTACACAATGAGTAGCCTTGAAGACATGTATGCTCTTGTAGGCGGATGGAACGGCAATAACCTTTGGGGCATGGACAACGAGCGTCTTGACAATAACGACAATGGCAACCTGCCACTCGTTATCATCGACGGCGTAAAGCGTCCATCAAACAACGTGCAGCCTTCAGAAATTGAGCAAATCACCTTCCTCAAGGGAGCGCAGGCTGTAGTTCTCTACGGTCCTAAGGCAGCAAAGGGTGCCATCCTCATCACTACAAAGCGTGGTAAGGTTGACGGTCTCCAGATTGTTGCTACTGCCAACACTGGTTTCCACGTAGCAAAGGAGTTCCCAGAGTATCTCGGTTCTGCTGAATACATGACTCTCTACAACGAGGCATGTCTCAACGACCAGCTCGCTACAGGTGCAAGATACTCACAGCAGGACATCTACAACTACGCATCTGGCACAAACCCTTATCGTTACCCTAACATCAATCTCTATTCTGACGAGTATATCCGCAAGGCATACAACCGTTCAGATGCAACTGTAGAGATTCAGGGTGGTGGTGTTCGTGCTCACTTCTACACAAACATCAACTACTACCGCCTTGAAGACCTCATCAACTTTGGTCCTGCAAAGAAGAACTACACTGACCGCTTCAGTGTACGTGGTAATGTGGACCTCGTGGTAAACAAGGTTATCAAGGGTTTCGCTAATGCAAGCGCTACATTCTACAATGCCAACAGAAACAAGGGTGACTTCTGGGGCGAAGCTGCTACCATGCGTCCAAACCGCTATGGTTCATACGCTCCACTGATTGACATCAACATGGTTGACCCTAACGCTACAATGGCATTGGAAACTCTCCGCAAGTCAATGAACCTTCTTGACGGCAAGTATTTCCCTGGTGGAAACAAGGCTGGTGACGCTAATGAGACAAACGCTATCGCAGACTGCTACTTCGGTGGTAAGACTACAGACGTTAGCCGTCAGTTCCAGTTCGACGCAGGTATCATCTACGACATGGACAAGTTCGTGAAGGGTCTCTCTTTCAAGACTCAGTTCGCCATCGACTACGCTGCAAAGTATAGTCTCTCTTACAATAACAGATATGCTGTATATGCTCCTACATGGAGTAACTACAACTCTGATGATGCCATTGTAGCTGTCACTATGTACGGTGACGAGGTTGTAACTGGTCACATGGGTATGTCCAACTCTGCATACCGTCAGACTATCAGCTGGAACGGTCACTTCGACTATGACCACACATTCAACGATGCACACCACGTAACAGGTATGCTCCTCGGCAACATGTACACTACTACTGCCAGTGGTGAGTACCACCGTTACACAAATGCAAACATCGGTCTCCAGGCAGGTTATGACTACAAGGGCAAGTACTTCGCAGACTTTTCCGTAGCAGGCGTACACTCTGCACGCCTTCCAGAAGGTCGTCGCGAGGCACTCTCTCCATCATTCACTCTCGGTTGGAATATCGCAAAGGAAAGCTTCCTTGAGGACACATTCGTTGACGATCTCCTCCTCAGCGCTTCTTACAGCGACCTCAACGAGGATGCAGACATCTACCTCGGTGACAGACAGTTCTACATCTACACAGCCACTTGGCATCAGGCTGCCAGCAGCTTCTCTTGGAATAAAGGTACTTCTGCAGGCCTTACTTACTCACAGTCAGGTACAAACACTGTGCTCGACTTCATCCACCGCAAGGAATGGTCTGCTTCTCTCCGTGGTTCCTTCTTCAACAAGCTCATCAGCACTGACCTCACATTCTTCAATACAAGAATGACAGGCTATATCGTACAGAACCCTACCACATACCCTTCATTCCTTTCAACTGGTATCAACGGTAGTTCTTTCAAGCCAGCTCTCAACCACGACGAGACTACACGCAGAGGTCTTGACTTCAGCGTAACGGCAAAGAAGCAGTTCGGCGAAGTATTCGCTCAGCTCGGTGTCGTAGGTACATACCTCTATACAGTGCAGTCAAAGAAGGATGAACTTCACGATGACGATTACCAGTATGCAGAAGGACGTCCTCTCGACGCAATGTGGGGTTACAAGTGCCTTGGCTTCTACACTGAAAACGACTTCGACATCACTACTGATGATGCAGGCAAGAAGACATACAAGCTCAAGCCTGAATTGCCAAAGTCAAGCCTTGGTGGTAACATCCAGCCTGGTGACCTCAAGTATGAGGACACTAATCATGACGGCAACATCACAACACGCGACCAGGTTCAGATTGGCAAGTGGGGCACATACGGCTCACCTCTCACTCTCGGCTTCAACCTTACACTCAAGTACAAGAACTTCACTCTCTTCATGCTCGGCAACGGAAACTTCGGTGCATACGGCTTGAAGAACAATGGCTACTACTACATGTCAGGTGAATCTAAGTACTCAGTGAACGCACGCGGACGTTGGACTCCTGAGACTGCAGAGACTGCTACACACCCACGTCTCACTACACTTAGCCACAATAACAATGCTTCTGCATCTACATTCTGGCTGTACAGCACTGACCGCTTCAACCTCCGCAAGGTACAGCTCACTTACGACTTCCCAAGCGAGCTTGTTTCCGGTAGGGTTGTAAGGGCTCTCTCAGTTTACCTCAATGGTAACGACCTTCTCACTATCTCTAAGGAGCGCAAACTCATGGAGACAACCGTAGGTGGTGCCCCACAGACACGTTTCTATAATCTCGGTGTTAAGGTAACCTTCTAAAAACAACAAGAAAATGAAGAATAAAAATATATTATTGTATCTTCTCGGTCTGATACTGCTCGCTTCATGCCAGGACATGTACACACCAGCTGATGAGAACACTCGTCAGGAAGACGCCATGAAGTTGGAGTCTGAATATGCCAACGGCTTGATCATGTACGGCTACAGCAGTCTTCCTTACTTGTCAACAACACAGACCGACATTGCTACTGACGATGCAGTAACAAACCAGACTTCTACCGCTCTCTACAACATGGCTACAGGTACTTGGGCTGCTGATGCAAACCCTTCTCCTATCAACCAGTGGGACGGTTGTCTCGGTGGCATCCAATATGTAAACAAGTTCCTCTCTCTCGTTGAGGAAGTTCAAATGACACCAAGTTCAAAGTCCAAGCAGAAGATGTTGGTTGACCGCCTCAAGGGTGAAGCTTTCACTATCCGCGCCATCCTCTATCTCTCATTGCTTCAGGCTCATGGTGGTTATGCTGATGATGGTGTGCTCTATGGTGTACCTCTCTTCATAAAGCCATTGGATGCTGGTACTAACTTCAACATGTCTCGCTCTCTCTTCTCTGAGTGCATGAAGCAGATCTTCCTTGACTGCGACAGCGCCATGATTCTTCTTCCTACGGATTACAAGAACATCAGCAACAGCAGCGAGATTCCTCAGAAGTACCTTGATTTGGATGCAGAATTCTCTGGTTACAACAGTGTATTTGGCGACATTCAGAAGAACCGTATTTCTGGTAGAATAGCACAGGCTATCAAGGCACAGGCTGCACTTGTAGCTGCAAGTCCTGCTTTCCGCGCACAGAGTGGCGTGACTTCAGCACAGGCAGCAAAGCTTTGCGCTGACGTACTCAGAAACAATGAGACAAAGGATCTTCTCGGACTTTTCGATCCTACAGGAAATCTGGATTGGTACTCTTCTACATACAAGAATTTCATCAGTGGAAATCCAGCTGAGATCCTTTGGCGCGTTGACACTTCCGACCCAGACAACAACCAGGAGAAGGAACTCTTCCCTCCTTCACTCTTTGGTAATGGTCGTGTAAATCCATCACAGAACCTTGTTGATGCATTCCCAATGAACAACGGTCTTCCTATCACACACCCTAACTCTGGCTATGACCCACAGAATCCGTATGCAAACCGCGATATGCGCCTTGCCAACAATATTGTTTATAATGGCATGAAGTTCAGAACAGGCAATATCCTCACTGGTGTTGATATGGTTTATGGTCCGAAGAACAATGAGTATGATGACAACATCGAGTTCGGACCACGATCTACAAAAACCGGCTACTACGTGAAGAAGCTTCTCCGTGAGGACGCAAGTGCAAACCCAAGTTCTCCAAGCAAGCAGGATCACATCTATCCACGTATCCGATATACAGAGATCTTCCTCGCATATGCAGAGGCTGCCAACGATGCCTACGGTCCTACCACTGCTCCTGACTCTGTAGGCGGCATCAGTGCTTACCAGGTGATCAAGGCTATCCGTGACCGTGCGGGCATTGGTAAGGACGAGTATGGTCGTCCACTTCCAAGCGGAGACGTTTACCTTGAGCAGATCAAGAATGATCAGGCACAGATGACAGAACTCATCCGCAACGAGCGTCGCCTCGAGCTTTGCTTCGAGAACAAGCGCTTCTGGGACCTTCGCCGTTGGATGATGCCTCTCAGCTGTTCTATCCAGGGTATGAAGATTGAAAGAATCGACCCAGCGGATCCTGACAGCAAGCTCAAATATGATGTATTTGAAGTTGAAAAACGAGTTTACGACGATTCTTACCAGTGGTATGGTCCTATTCCAAAGGGCGAAGTTCTTAAGTGGAGCAACCTCAAGCAGAACAAGGGTTGGAAGTAAACAATAAACATTTAAAATTTATGAAAGTATCAAAATATTTATATGGAGTAGCTTTGGGAGCTCTATCACTTTCAATGACATCTTGTTACAATGCTGACAAGGAGTTCCCTGACTATGATGGAGGTACTACTGCATACTTCGCATATCAGTATCCTGTACGTACCCTCATTCTCGGTAACGACATCTACGACAACTCCTTGGACAATGCACACAAGTGCCAGATCTGGTCAACAATGGGTGGAGCATACAATGGACGCAACGCAATCGTGCAGATTGCTGTGGACAATTCGCTTTGCGACAACCTCTACTTCGTTGACGAAGGTGGAAACCCAGACCATGCAGTTCTCCCAATGCCAGAGAATTACTACAAGCTCAACTCACTCAGCATCCCTTACAACGGTGATGTTCGTGGCAATGTGGAAGTGGAGTTCACCGAAGCATTCTTCCAGGACGAGAAGTCTATCGACAACACATACGTCATCCCTCTCGTAATGAAGAGCGTAACAGGCATAGACCAGATCCTTACAGGCAAGGCACGCGAAGGTGTAACACCAGTTCGCGGCAACCAAAACGATTGGGAAGTACTTCCTAAGGACTATGTGCTCTACTGTGTCAAGTACATGAACCCATGGCAGGCACGCTATATCCGTCGTGGTGTTGACAAGGTAACAGAGAACAACGTTACAAATGAGGTTATCCGCAAGGATTTCTCTCTCGTCAACTCTGACCCTACTCGCTACACAGAGAATCCTGTGAATGCAAACGATGAGATTTGCTCTTTGAAGACAAAGAACATGACCCAGACCATCTTCCCTGTTTCCTTCAAGAGAAGTGGTGGTAACGCTGCTGTCAGCTGCGACCTCCTCCTTACATTCGATGGCAACAAGTGTACCGTATCCGCAGTTGATCCAGAGGTAGCTGAAGTTACTGGATCTGGTGAGTTCATCACTAAGGGCACGGAAATGGCTGCATACAAGGATTACCAGTGGGGTAGCAACAACGGACAGCCTGTTCACCGCGATATTCTTCGTCTTGCCTACGATGTGAAGTTCAAGAAGCAGAACATCCAGGTGTCAACAGCTGATACACTCGTTGTTCAGACTCGCGAGTCAAACAAGAAAGTATTCTTCTCACCTGCATACGTTAAATAATAATAGGAGGCAAAGAATATGAAAAAGTTTTATAAGAAAAGTATTTATATGTTGGTAGCAGGAGCCCTCGTGGCTTCCTGTGCCGACTACAATTCAATGGATGGTTTCCAGGCTGAACCGGATCCAACGGCAAGTCTGCCATACACTGAATATGATGCCATCAAGTCGTACATCGACAGGGATGCCAATCCTAATCTTGAGATCGGTGCTACGCTTGACATCACTGAGTTCAACAAGCAGGAGCTCTCTCATGCCGCTGTGATGACAAACTTCGACAATGTTTCGTTTGGAAAGTCTCTCATGTCGGGAACTATCGTCAACGAGAAGGGTCTCATGAACTTCATCAACATGATTGACCTTCTTGACCACATGGACGAGATTGGCGGTAACATCTTTGGTAGCCCTATCGTGGCAAACGCAGACCAGTGTGACAAATGGTTGAAGCTGCTTACCGCTCCTCTTGAGATTACTGTTGACTTCGTTCCTGGAAAGGCTGTAAGTTTCAATGACTACAATGTGGGTGACATGCCTTGTACCAACAAGAAGACATCTGCATCCCAGCTTGCCAAGATTGCCAAGTATGACGGTCAGAACACGCTCAGCCTTCCTTCTCAGTCAAAGGTGAACATCATCGAAGGTTTCGAAGTTGACCCAAAGGCCACATATACTACCACATTCTGGGCTATGTGTGACAAGGACAACACTAACTATAGGGTAAATTTCTCTGGTACAGTAGTTAATGGTACTGCCACTTCCGACGGT
>JAZRXS010000163.1:0-7236 GCA_045600325.1 Prevotella sp. | reverse complement strand
TTGTCTTGCAAGTAGACTTTGTAAGGAACATATCGCCGTTAGACATATCCTTGAATACGACGGGACGATAGTTTTCTGGATGGATTCCTTGTTTCATTTTGTTTTTGAATATGATGTTAATAAATGATTTTCACTGATTGAGACACAATGTGTATCGTACAAATCGGCTGCAAAGTTAATACATTTATTCCAATTTCATGAAGATTTTTCAAGAAAAAATCACAAAAACGTCGTTTTTCTTGCGTAAGACTGAGTATTTTCATAAATTTGCACATAAAATATCGTGGTTTTTACACTAAAAAATCAAAACAAGTTCTATATCATACAGTATGAAATACACTATCTGCAACGCAACCACAAAGCTGCTTTCGTTTGATGCCATCAGCCAGATTGCCGGTTATGCAACTGCCGACTACCTTCTCTTGCAACTGAAGGAAACTCCTATCGTGATGAACAAGGGAGCGATAGAGAGAATGATTCGCGTAGCTGACGACACGCAATGCCTCATGCTTTACTCTGACTATTACGAGAAGAAGCAGGACGGAACAGTCGTAAAGCATCCGACAATAGACTATCAGAAAGGTAGCATTCGTGACGATTTCGACTTTGGTTCATGCGTTCTTTTGCGTTCAGACTTCATAAAGCTTTATATTCTTCGTGACCCAGAGAAGTACAAGTTTGCAAGTTTCTACGACTTCCGCCTCTTCCTTTCTCGTCGCGGAGAGATTTTCCATCTCAACGAATTCCTTTATACAGAGGACGAAACTGATGCTCGCAAGAGTGGAGAGAAGCAGTTTGACTATGTCAATCCTGCCAATCGCGACGTGCAAATCGAGATGGAAAAGGTGGCTACGGAGCATCTCAAGAAGATCAATGGCACAGTAAACACATACGTTTATCGCGCACCTGACTTCCAGAAGGAGCAATTCCCTGTGGAGGCTTCGGTTATTATCCCTGTTTACAACCGCGAGAAAACAATTGCAGATGCTGTGAAGAGTGCTCTCAATCAGCAGACAAACTTCCCTTATAATATAATAGTTGTAAACAACTACAGCACAGACAACACTGGAAAGATACTTGATGACCTCGTAGCAAACAGCTCTGCCGCAGGTCTTCCTAACGCTGACAACCAGCCAAAGCTCATCCATCTCACACCAGATGTCACTGGCTTGGGCATCGGCGGTTGTTGGAATGAAGCCATCAACTCAGAGTATTGCGGTCGTTTTGCAGTACAACTTGATAGCGATGACCTCTATTCTTCGCCTAATACTCTGCAGAAAATCGTGGATGCTTTCTATAGCCAGAAGTGTGCTATGATAGTGGGAAGTTATCGTATGTGCAACTTTGCGCTTGAAACACTTCCGCCAGGACTTATCGATCACGCAGAATGGACAGATGAGAATGGTCCTAACAATGCGCTTCGCATCAATGGTCTTGGTGCTCCTCGTGCATTCTTCACACCTATTGTTCGCAAGCTTCAGTTCCCTAATACAAGTTATGGCGAAGACTATGCCATGGGCTTGGCTATCTCTCGCAAGTACAAGATTGGTCGCATTTACGAGGAACTTTACCTCTGTCGTCGCTGGGAAGGCAATTCTGATGCTGCTTTGTCAATAGAGAAAGTCAACGCAAACAATCTGTACAAGGACAAAATCCGCACAATAGAACTGACCGCAAGACAGAGCCGACTTTTCTAAAGGTTAGCTCTTTCGAATCAAATCATCAAATCGACAAAGTAATCAAATGAAAGTTGTAAACCTTTGTTCTGAAAACAGCATCGTTCAGAAGATAATGTCTGAGCTTCGCGATATAAACACGCAGAAAGACAGCCACCGTTTCCGCTGGAATCTTCAGCGTTTGGGTCAGATAATGGCATACGAAGTCAGCAAGACTCTCCAATATCAGGAAACAGAAGTACAAACTCCATTGGCTGTAGCCAAGCACAATCTGCCTACGGACAAGGTCGTCCTCGCTACGATATTCCGCGCAGGACTTCCTTTCCACCAAGGTTTCCTCGACATATTTGATGACGCAGAGAACGCTTTTGTAAGCGCATATCGTTACTACAAGGACAAGGATTGCTCTGAGGTTGGCATAAAGGTAGAGTATATTGCTGCACCTGACCTTACCGACAAGACCATAATCATAGCTGATCCAATGCTTGCAACAGGCGGTAGCTTCGAGCTTGCCATGGAAGCTTTCAAGAGTCACGGCACTCCTAAGCATGTTCATATTTGCGCAGTCGTTGCATGTCAGCAAGGTGTTGACTATCTGGAGAAAGTCTTTGAAGGTCAGAATGTGACTATTTGGACAGTAGTCATCGACCCTGTCCTTAACGAGAAGAAATACATTGTGCCAGGACTTGGTGATGCAGGCGACCTTTGTTACGGAGGAAAATTATAGGGACATTCCAGAAGAAACAATACATTTCACAACCTAAACACTACATTTTGAAAGCAAAAGCGCGAGGAAACCAAGTTGTTTCCCCGCGCTTTTTTGTCAATATCTACCAGAGTTACAAAAAAATTCGTATACAAACTCGAGTGGAGTTTGTATACGAAAGTGAAGTGAGTTTGTATACGAACTTTTTTACAACTCATAGAGTTATGAGAGACAACTCATAGAGTTCTTGGGTAAAACTCATAGAGTTTTGAGCCAAAAGTCATAGAGTTTTTAGGTACAACTCATAGAGTTATGAGGTGAAAGTCATAGACTTTTTATCAGGACTACTTGCTGATTCTAAACCAATCGATGTCCATCCATCCACGAACTTTCTTGCCGGCAGGTTCTGCTGCACAGAAACCGACCTTTGCTCCAACCCATTTTCCTTGACGCATTGTCAGAGGTTCGCCACATGGCTTGAACTTCTTGCCATCCTCAGAATAGAAGAATGTGACCTTTGCCTCATGCTTGTTTTCGCCGTCGCTGGTAGTTCCACCGATGTATTCCACCTTCAAGCGGAGGTACATGTCGCAGTGGATGGAAGGCTGATAGCTGACTTTGTCAACGGAAGTTGGATTGAAAGTCGCTATATCCGTGATCTTCTCCGCCTTGTCTTTGTCGGCTGCCTTGCACGAAATCTGCTGAAGAACGAACCTGTCTCCAACTCTACGCAGAACGATGCTGCTGTAGTCCATGCCGAAGCAGATGAGTCCGCCGTACTGACCTTCGTCCTTTGCAGTAACAGTTACCTTTGCTGTTGCAGTAAAGTTGTCGGCAGGAGTCTTCTGAAGAAGGAGGTTGCCAGCTTCCCAGAGGTTCTTGAAGCCTTCACTTTGACGATGGCAGAAGAGGCGGAAGTAGCCATCTGGAGTAGGCATACCGAAGGTTTGGTCGTAGTTTGCATTCCATTGCCACTGCTTGCCAAGCTGAATAGAACTGAATTCGTCGTTCTCTACAGGGTTGTTTACTGGATAAGACTTGCCAACATTAGGCTTCTTGTATGTCTTGACCGGCTGACCACAATACTTATCGAGGTCAGGAAGGTTTGGATTATACATCTTGTTCTGCTTGCCTGGCTTGAGAGGTTCGCCCATTACAGGCCAGTTGTCAACCCATTTCACTGGCTCAAGCCATACCACACGACCGTAAGCCTCCTTGTCTTGGAAGTGAAGGAACCAATCTTCTCCTTGCGCAGTATGTACCCAACCGCCCTGATGAGGACCATTGATGCCAGTATCTCCAGACGCAAGAACCACCTTGTACTCGTAAGGACCGTATGGCAACTTTGAACGCATTGCCACCTGATGACCTGTAGGAACACCACCAGCAGGGAACATTACCCAATACCAACCGTCGCGCTTGTAGAACTTTGGACCTTCAGCTGTGCGATGGGGAGTACCGTTTCCATCAAATACGATGACAGGATTGCCAATAGCTTTCATGCCATCGGCTGACATTTCGCGAACTGTAAGAACGGAATTGAACTGACAACGAGAGTTTGCCCAACCGTTTACGAGATAGCATTTGCCGTCTTCATCCCAAAGAGGAGAAGTGTCAATCATGCCTTTGCCTTCAATGATGCACTTTGGTTCCGACCATTCTCCCGCAGGATCCTTTGCCGTAACTACGAAAACTCCAAGGTCAGGATCGCCCCAATAGATATAGTAGAGCTGGTTGTACTTGTTGTAACGGATACAAGGAGCCCAAACGCCGTTACCGTGCTGTGGAACGTTGTAGCGGTCGGCAGGAAGCAGAGTCTTTACCGCATGGTTGATGATTTCCCAGTTCACGAGATCCTTTGAATGGAGGATTGGAAGTCCGGGGAGGTGAGAGAAAGAAGATGCCGTAAGATAGAAGTCTTCGCCAGAGGCGCCTACGCAGACATCAGGGTCTGAATAGTCTGCATTGATTACAGGGTTAGTGAATGTGCCGTTGCCATTGTCCGGGCTCCACACCTGCGACTTGTACTGGGCGGAGGCGGTAAGCGATAGTGCGGCAAAGGCTGCCAATAAAAGTTGTTTTTTCATCCTTAATTGTGTTAATATAAAAAAGAAGCCCAGCGGAAAACCGCCGGGCACAGTGATTTTTCCTATTTTATCTTTAGTTCAAAGTTGCGAGCGAACTCAATGATCATGTTGCGCTCAGGAAGCAAGTCTGACGTTGGGAAGCAGAGAGCCACATGTCCCATGGTTCTGCGCATATTGATTTCCACGCATGGATGCAGAGAGAAACCGTCGCCTCCCTTCACAATCATCATG
This sequence comes from Prevotella sp., assembly GCA_045600325.1. Lineage (GTDB taxonomy): Bacteria > Bacteroidota > Bacteroidia > Bacteroidales > Bacteroidaceae > Prevotella. The sequence continues at coordinate 2,536 of JAZRXS010000163.1, read as the reverse complement.
TCAACGCCTATTCCACCTTCGTAGCCTTCAGGCAGAATGGAAGTGAGATAGTCTTCGCAGCAAGAGAGAGTTTCGTCTATCACGCTTGGGAAAAGATAGGTCTCAAGAATCTCGCGCTTGCGTTCCTCTGTTGCTATGAGGGAAGAAGAGTATGCTGTATAGCATGTGTCGAAGATGGAATAGCCGACGAACTTGACACAGCCATCGGTAACCTCGAACTCCATGGCGAAGTCGCGTAGCTTCTCGTAGTGAGGCTCCACCATTATGCTGCCTTGCTGACTGATGATATTGTCTATCCAACGGAAAAGGGAAGGGGTGAAATTGTCCTTGTTGACGAAACGGATTCCGCGACCGCTGCAGCTCCAAGGTGATTTCAACACGATGTTTCCGTGCTTTTCTATCAAGGAAACAATCTCGTTGATTGTTGTCACTTCGTATGCAGTGAACTTGGAACCAGTATTCTCAAGGAATCCTTTTGCCGTTCTTCTATGCGATGCATTACGCACTTGCTCAAGGAATTCTTCTGAAGGAAGATGCTCCTCTGGCCAACACATTGACAGCAACGTGTTCCTTACAGCCTTGTCCCATCCCCAAGGTGCAGCAACGAGGTCGAAGCATTTCATGCCCACTTTCTGCTTTATCACAGAACGCAAGCGATTGTAGCCCATAATGGATACACCTTTATTAATATAGGACTTGAGGTGATCAGCTACTTTGTAGGCATATTCAGTATCTTCGACAAGGACAATATCGCCTGGCTCCGCCCACAGAAGTGGAAGGAACGCCATCTCCCTGCGCATCTTACTCACATTGTGTGACGGAGTAAAACGAGCTTTATCCATAGCCAAAGCTATCTCATGTTCTGGATTAAATATGTGAAGTTTCATGGATTACTGCGTGTTTTTATCCTAATAAATCGTTGCAAAGTTATAAAACTTTTTGATAGAACACGCATAAAATCAAATATTTTGACATTTTTTTGAAAAAATTGTAATCTATAGTTTGCAAATAGGAATTATTTTTTTAATTTTGCGCTGATTTTATATTTATGGAAGCTTTCTACAGAACACATAAGTATTTGGTGGAGCACGTTAATGCACCACTCAGACGCTATCTCAACGACGAGATAGACTGGTCAGCTCGTCTCATTGGCATAAAGGGAACAAGAGGTGTGGGCAAAACCACATTCCTGCTCCAATATGCCAAGGACAACTACGGACCTTCAAACAGGCATTGCCTATACGTAAACCTCAACAACTTCTACTTCCAAGGCCACAACTTGGTGGAGTTTGCGGGCAGATTCGTGGAAGATGGAGGACAGGTGTTGCTCATCGACCAGGTGTTCAAAATGCCTGATTGGAGCTTGCAATTACGCCAGTGCTACGATATGTATCCAAGCTTGCAGATCGTGTTTACAGGTTCAAGCGTGATGCGACTCAAGGAAGAAAACCCTGAGATTGGCGGCATCGTAAAGAGCTATAATCTCCGTGGACTTTCTTTCCGCGAATACATCGCAGTTCAAACGGGTGAGTATTTCCCTGCCTACTCTCTGAACGACATTATTGAGAATCACGAACTCATAGTTCGCCAGATATTTACAAGAGTTTCCCCATCTGTTCATTTCAAGAACTATCTCCACCACGGTTTCTACCCATTCTTCCTTGAGAAGAGGAACTACTCGGAGATGCTGCTCAAGACAATGAGCATGATGATAGAGGTGGACATACTTGTGATCAAGCAGATTGAACTGAAGTATCTCACTCGCATCAAGAAGTTGTTCTATGACCTTGCCACCAATGCCGGCAAGGCTCCTAACATCAGCAAGCTTGCCCTTGACGTAGAGACTTCGCGCGCTACTGTGATGAACTACATAAAGAACCTTGCGGACGCAAGACTCATAAACATCCTTCATCCTGTAGATGAGCAATATCCGAAGAAGCCGACGAAGATCACTCTTCACAACTCAAACCTCCTCTACGCAATCTACCCTATAAACGTAGAGCAACAAGAGGTAATGGAGACATTTGCCATCAACTCGCTGTGGAAAGACCATAAGGTTTCTCAGCCTGCTCACGATAAACATTATATAATAGATGGTGAGATAAAGGCGAGGATAATAGATGCAAAGAAGATTACGAAGTCAAGGATAGATTCAAGCACAGTATATTTCCGTTACAATTCAGAGGTAGGAGCAGGCAACCAGATTCCTGTATGGCTTCTCGGATTCTTGTACTGATATATTTGTGCAACATCAAAAAGGAGGATAACGTCATGGAAAGTAACCCTTAATCTATTATAGGATATAATTTGAGACATAACTAATAAATAATATAAACTCAAACCAATACATTATAAATTTAAATTTAAAATGGCTAAAGAAAAAAAGTTTATCACTTGTGATGGTAACGAGGCTGCTGCTCACGTGAGCTATATGTTCACAGAAGTAGCTGCTATCTACCCTATCACCCCATCATCTCCAATGGCGGAGCACACTGATGACTGGGCTGCACGCGGCCGTGTCAACATGTGGGGACAG
>JAZRXS010000162.1:0-17780 GCA_045600325.1 Prevotella sp. | reverse complement strand
TCGCATCATTCCATCTGGACTTACAGCTCTAAACAAACTTGGGCTTTCTACTCAGGTGACGATGAATGCTGTTTATCTAACAGATGCCACTGCAAGGGAAATAAAGATTGGCAACAGAAGCATCGTTTTCAAACGTAGCGCACCAAGAAACTTTGCATACAAGACGGATGTTTTCCCTCTTGTGGTTGGAGCCATGAAAGAAATCGGCGAAGCAAATATTACAGAGGAACATCTTATTATAATTAAAGAAGCAATAAACAAATGTGAAGACAAGGAGGCTATAAGGTACGATTACAATATAGCTCCTGGTTGGATAAGAAAAAAACTTAGCTTATGACACCTTGGACAAAACTGACAAAAGAGGAACGCTTGACAATCCTCACCAACATAGCTGAAGAAAAAGGTATTGTCGAGAATGCCATAGAAAAGGATTATTGGGTTAGCATGGTGTTGAGGAGCATTTTCTCTTTGCCATACGCTGATGCTTTGGTGTTCAAAGGCGGTACAAGTTTGAGCAAGGGATGGAATCTGATAGAACGTTTTTCTGAAGACATAGACCTTGCCATTGATCGCAAGTTCCTTGGCTTTGGCGAGGAACTGAACAAATCTCAGCGTACAAAATTACGCAAAGAATCAAAGAAGTTCATCTGCGACACGCTTGCTACAGACATAGAAATGAAATTGTCCGAGTATGGAATAGCCGATGATTGCAAGGTTGTTGTACCCGAAACTCCTGTCAGCGACCTTGATCCGGTGGTATTGTTTGTAGAATATGACACCATTCTCACCCAAAAGGTCAACTATATACCTGAGCGAGTAAAGATTGAAATCAGCTGTCGTTCATTGATTGAGCCTTTTGAGAAGGTCGCAATGCGATCGATGATCGAAGATGCATACCCAGAAGAAGATTTCGCAATACCGACTATTGATGTGCCTACAGTACTTCCAGGCAGGACGTTCTTGGAAAAGATATTCTTGCTGCATGAAGAATTTACAAGACCAAATGGTTGCTCACGCATAGATCGACTTACTCGCCACATGTATGATATAGTCAAGATGATGGATAAGCCATTTGCGATGGAAGCAATCAATAATGCTGCAATGTACAATGAAATTGTGGCACATCGCAAAGCCTTCACAGCATGGGCAGGATTGGATTATACAACTCATAGTCCTCAAACCATTTCCTTTGTTCCACCTGTGGAGGTGGATGCTATTCTCCGCAACGATTACGAGCAGATGAAATATGGTTTCATCTACAAAGATGCACCAACTTATGAGCATCTGATTGATCGTCTAAAGACATTACAACAAATATTCAGACAGTTGGATTGGAAATAACAGGCTCAATTTATACACATGGAGTTCAACCCTATACCTTGCCACGAATCGTTACGTCCATTTATACGAAACTACTGGATGCTAAGTTCTTGGTGCACGGCAACCGGCACGCAACAGATATTTTCGAATGGAGCAGCCAGTTTGCAATTCTACCTTTCGCAGGACATAAGGATCAACGATGGGGATAGGCGCTATCGCACAGTACTGTATCATCAGAACATGCAAAAGGTTGGAGTAGTAACTGATGAGGGGGCATTTAATACCTTTGGTGTTGAGTTTGTACCTTTCTGCTCACGAGTATTCTTTCCAAACGAGATGACCAGAGACTATGGTTCGCCTGAAGACATGAACGACGAGGAGTTTATCATGCTAAGCAAGAACATTCATGAGACTGAAAGTTCGGAGAATCGCGTTGCTCTTCTTGACGATTTCTTCTTGAAACGATTAGCGCAGTTCCCCGAAGGCGATATTAACATAGAACGCCTGAGTGATGTATTTGATGACATAGTGCCGACAGATGGCAGCACAGCCCATCCCCCTCATTGTCAGAATGAATTTTCGCCAGCCGACCTCGCCTCTACAGCTTGTCTGAGCCAAAAGCAGTTCACGCGCGTATTTAATAAATATGTAGGCATGAATCCGAAGTCATACTTGCGTTTGTTGCGATTCCACAAGGCTATGATGGAGATTCAGTCGTCCTCCGACAACTCTTCGTTAACCAGTATTGCATGGAGCTGTGGGTATTATGACCTTGCACACATGGCATCCGACTTTCGCGACATCTGTGGCTACTCTCCTTCCGAGCTTATCCACCAAGGTCAAGAGCTCACCGAGGCCTTTGGGCAGAAGTTCAGCGGACTAATGAAGAAGAAGATAAAGATAGAAAACTTGATATAGCACTCCCTGAATGGACATTCTTGCATGGCGAAGCAAGGATGTCCATTTTTTACATACCCGTCCGTCCAGAAAGCATTACCTTTGCACCCGCAAATCATTACGAAGAACTAATATAAATATCGAAACATACAAATATGGAACAAAAATATTGTCAGAGCTGCGGAATGCCTTTGACCTGCGAGATACTCGGCACAAATGCCGATGGGTCAAAAAACAAAGAGTATTGCATCTACTGCTATAAGGACGGTGCTTTCACTGGTGACTTCACAATGGAGCAGATGGCTGAGTATTGCTCGATGTTCGTTGAGGAATACAACAAGAACACAGGCAAGAGCCTCACTGCTTGCCAGTATAAGGAAGAGCTGCTCAAGTACTTCCCTACCCTCAAGCGCTGGAATGGGGATGATGCGAACCTTCCTCACGCTGATCATCCAATGAAGAAGGTCTTTATCGAGGAGGTTAACGCCCTTGGCATCGATGGACTTCAGGTTGATAACCTCTATGTTCTTCAGGGTTCCTTCATAAATCAGCCATACAACATCAATGGAAATGAGGTAAAGCTCCTTGACGACAACGCTACTTATTGGGGAAACCAGATAATGAAGTCTGATGAAAAATGCTACGGCATTGCCTGCTGCGAGAAGTTTATCCTCGTCAGCGAGTATGGCAAGGATGGGGTAGATGCAGAGTTGGTGATATTAAAGAGAAGATAATGACGAAAAGAATAATTGTGGTAATAGCCGTCAGCATCCACTGTATGATGATGCTGGCACAAGACGTAAGTCTGTTCAAGGAGCTGAGCGATTCGCTATTTCTCACAAACGATGCTTACATAAACGGCAACAAGTATCAGCGCGATGCCATGCTGTTTGTGGACATGCTTGCCGATACGCATCCTTATTATATAAAAAAGGAGCGCAGAGACGTGCTCTTTGCAGGTCAGACTGAGCTTTTGAAGTCATGTGCCACGTGCGAAAGCGACTCCGCATTCGTGGAATTGCTCATCGCTACACTGGGCAATCTGCGCGACAAACACACCGATGTAATCAATCTTACGCAGTTGGAGGCAAAAAGGAACGCGAAGCATGAAAATGTCCAGCAGTCAGCAGGTCAGGCAGATGCCATCATGGCGAACAAGGGTGACTTGTTTCATTATCAGATTATACCTAAGAAGGGCATCTACTACCTACAATTCAACCAGTGTGCCGACGCTCGAACACTGCGCAATGAATCACTGCCGAGGTGGGACACGATGCTGGACGATATGTTTGCCGAGATGAAGGCGAAAGGCATCAAGCGCCTCATTGTTGATGCACAATACAACAATGGCGGCAACAGCATGCTCTGCGATGAGTTGCTCATCCGTCTCTGTCCGTTTGAGAAACTGCAGCTTCTCTCCACTTCCCTGCGCTTCTCCCGTCTTATGGCAGAATATAATCCCCGGATAGCCATTGCCAAACAGAATTGGGAAGCTGACGGACACATCGATGAACTGTACCCTATGCCATCAGGAAATGTAGGACCAGACTTCGTACAGCCTGAGGTGTACGACGGTAAGACAATATTCGTGCAGAGCGAGAAAACGTACAGTAGTGCTGGCATTCTGATGACTCTTGTTCGCGACAACCATTTAGGCATCATCGTGGGTACGAATTCTACATTCTCTCCTTCCCACTATGGCGAAGTGCTGCCATACCGTTTGCCAAACACCGGTGTTATTGGCACCATAAGTTGCAAGTTCTTTGCACGACCAGACAAAGAACATGTTGACGATGAAACTTTGGTTCCTGATGTATCAATAGACCTTACAGATAAGGTCAAAGCGTTTGATAGTATAAAAAGATTATTTGATAAATGAGCAGATTCAAATTCAACACCATAGCACTTTTCACCACCAACAACCAGAAGGTGGTAGATTTCTATTGTGACATCTTCGGTTTTGAGACCCAATGGAATGGTCTTGACTTTGATGTAGAGATGCATCTTGGCGACATGCGCATCCTGCTTTTTCCACGCGAGTCAGTAGAAAAGATGACACACCAGAGGTTCACCTATCCATCAGGCATCAATGGCACGATGGAGATTTCCTTCGACGTGCCCACCTTTGCCGATGTGGATAAGGAATACAACCGTGCTGTCAGCATGGGCGCAAAGCCCGTCATGGAACCAACAACAGAGCCATGGGGGCAGCGCACTTGCTACATTGCAGATCCAGAAGGAAATCTCATTGAGATAAGCTCGTTTAAGAATTAACTGTTAAACTGGAAGCACTATGAAAAAGTTAGCAGTGATAATTGCTTTAGTGGCAATAGTCTTGTCTTTTACACAATGTTGTGCCAGAGATGATCAGGGAAACCACATTGATATTCTGAAGCAATCCGAACCATACTGCAAGGATCAAAGGACATTCAATATCCACGCTGTCGGTAATCCCCAAAGGGCGGCAGAGATAAGGGATTACTTCCAACTTGACACACTTTATGCCGATACAGCGTCTATGTGGGAAAAGACTCTGGCGATAGCTAAGTTTGTGGCAACAAACATTCCTCACGCCAACCAGAAACAGCAGCCAGAACACAAGAATGCTATTTATCTTTGGGAATATACAAAGACCGTGGAACCGGCTTTTAACTGCAGACTTCATAGCATAATGCTGTTTGAGATGCTTACTTCTGTTGGGATAGAAGCCACATACGTCACTTGCATGCCAAAAGACTGCCACGATAGCGATTGCCATGTCGTTAACCAGGTATGGCTTCCGGAACAAAGAAAATGGGTTATGATAGACTCTGACATGGGCGGATGCTATGCAACGGATAGTGTAGGCAATCTCCTCTCGCTGCAGGAGATGAGAGAGTATTACATAAACGACAAGACCATTCTCTATCATCCTCAGTTTGGAGAGCCCGTAGGAAAAGATTTCTGGTATTATGACTACATGGCGAAGAACACCTATTGGTTCTCTTGCTGGGAGACAATCCATTTTGACCAGGAACCATCAGAAGGAAAGGATGTTGGCAGATACATTCACCTTGTTCCAGAAGGCTACAAGCCTTTCAACACAAATTGGGGAGACATCAAGACAAGCGATGATGAGCAGTTCTGGGCTGCACCAAAAAAACTTTCAAATAATAAGTTAACATGAATAGACTAATTTTCACGACTATTGTTTTGTTGGTGACAATATGCCACTTAGATGCACAGAATATTTCAGGCACCATAACCGATGAAAACGGACAGCCTATGGAGTTCGTGACGGTGTCTCTCCGTTCGCTCCCCGACTCTGCCATCGTGGTTGGATGCATAACCGACGAAAACGGAGGATTCTGCATAGAAAAGCAGGACGGAGGCAGTTTCATTCAGACTTCCTTCATAGGCTATCGCACGCAGAACATACCTGTTTCTGACTTCACAACGCCCCGAACCATTAAGATGCTGCCCGACACAAAGATGCTGAATGAAGTTCTTGTAATCAAGGCTCTTCCTAAGACAAAACTCATGGGCGATGCTGTGGTTACGACTATCAATGGTAGCATACTGGAACATGCGGGTAATTCGCTTGACGTGCTTGCAAAGGTTCCGGGAATGATTACAAAGAACGGCAGTTTGGAGGTGATAGGGCGCGGCACTCCTATCTATTATATCAACGGTAGGAAGGTTAGCGACGACTCAGAACTCCGCAACCTCATGTCCGAAAACATCAAGTCGATAGACGTAGTCAGCAATCCTGGTGCCGAATACGGTGGCGAGGTGCGCTGCATCGTACGTATCCGTACCGTCAAACGCCAGGGCGACGGCTTCAGCTACGCACTTACAAGTCAGGCTGAGCAACGCTTATACAATAGCCATGATACCGATCCTTCATGGTCTGTTCTCGACCTCAACTATCGCAAGGGAGGGCTGGACTTCATAGGAAAACTTGTCTATTACAACCAGCGCAACTATCAGATAAGTGACATCCGTGGCGGCACTTTCGTACGGATGCTCGATGGCAGCATGAAGCACAATGTGATGGAAGGTCCTCTCAACGCTCGTGTTCACAATAGTGGAATGAGCGGTGACCTTGGCGTGAACTGGCAGATGAACGAGAACCATTCATTTGGCATGAAGTTAAATTATGGCAAGAGGCTCTTTGGCGATCAGGATCTTGTCTTTGAAGACGATGTATATACCAACAACGAGAAGATTGACCATGTCCGTTCAGTTTCCCATACCGAAACACCTTCTGCACAGAATCAGACAGGCAATCTCTACTACGACGGAAATTTCAACAAACTGAACGTGAACTTCAACGCAGACTTCAGCAACTCTGACTATAAGAAGGAAACCGCCACAGACGAGAGCAGTCTCAATGATCCCGCTTCCATTAAGAACATTTCAAAGGGTGTGGCACGAATGGGCGCAGGAAAGCTTGTTCTCTCCCACCCAGTGTGGAAGGGTATGCTTAAGTTTGGAACCGAGGAGACATACGTCAGTGCTAAGCAGGAATACTCCTCTACTAAGACAGAGATTCCATCGTCAAAGGCAAAGATAACGGAGAATACCTTCTCTGGCTTTGCTGAATATGCCTTGCCTTTCAAATTCGCACAGTTTGTAGCAGGCGTAAGATACGAGCATGTTGACTTCGAATATACCAACGAATGTACCCCGAAGGATAATATCAACAGAGTGCACAACAACTGGTTCCCCTCGTTCAACGCCTCAACAAAACTTGGACCAGTTGGTGTAAACCTTGGTTATACAACAAAGATTAAGCGTCCACGATATGATCAGCTGAGCACGGAGATTCAGTACAGCAATCGTTTCTCCTATCAGACGGGCGACCCAACGCTTCAGAATGAGATACAGAATACCCTATCTCTCAATGCCAACTGGCGATGGCTCACCCTCACCGGTGCATACGAGGTGGTAGATAATGCCATATATCAGCTGGGGTATCCATACAATGATGACTGCACGGCGATGATCAAGTATTCGAATGCAAAGGATGCTGTCCATAAGCTCAATATCTATCTCAACGCATCACCCACCTTTGGCATCTGGAATCCTCGATATACAGTAGGCATGGAGAAGCAGTTCTTTGAGACCGATGTAACAGACCCTCGAGAAGCCACTGGCACTCGCGCAGTTAAGCTCAACGACCCGATGTTCTTCGTACAGGCTAACAATGCGTTCAAGCTGAAGCAGGGGTGGCTCATAGACCTTGACTATCAATACACAAGTCCTTTCTGCTATGTGATGTACAGGTTCACCAAACCAACTCACAGCCTTAACCTCGCTGTTAGCAAGTCATTTCTCAAGCATGATGCACTCAATATCCGTCTTTCTTGGAATGATATCCTGAACAAGACTATCAATCACATTGAGACCGACTATGGAAATTTCTACAACATCCAGAGCAACGACTCATACGCCCCATGCGTCCAGCTCCGTCTGTCGTATCGTTTCAATACAGCAAACAGCAAGTACAAGGGCACTGGTGCAGGACAGGACGCAAAGAGCAGAATGTAAATGAACTTATAAAGGAATTAAGGAATTAAGAACATGAACATACGATTAGAACAACCATCAGATTATCGTGAGGTAGAGAACCTCACTCGCGAAGCATTCTGGAATGTCTATGCACCAGGATGCGTGGAGCATTATGTGCTCAATCAATACAGAAGTAATCCCGACTTCATTCCAGAACTTGATTTTGTAATGGAAGAGGATGAGAAGATTATAGGTCATGTGATGTTCTCAAAGGCAGAAATCACAAAGGAAGATGGCTCTGCCTTCCCTGCTTGGACTTTTGGTCCCATTAGTATTCATCCCGAATATAAGCGCAAAGGCTACGGACTGAAATTGTTGCAGTATGCCCTTGAGAAAGCCCGCAAGATGGGCATAGGCGTTATCTGCATGGAGGGCAACATCGACTTCTACAAGCACGCGGGCTTTGTCGTTGCAAGCACTCTCGGCATACACTATCACGCCGAATCGAAGGACGCAGAGGTTCCTTACTTCCTCGCTCAGGAACTCATCCCTGGCTACCTCAACGGCATAGAAGGAACCTATCATACTCCGAAAGGGTATTATGTCGCGTTTGAAAATAAGGATGCCTTCGAAGCATACGAGGCGACTTTCCCCAAAAAGGAGACGAAACAGTGCGAGGGGCAGCTGGTAGATGATTGTACAAAGAATCCAAACGATTAGCAACAAAGATTATGTTTAGGAAAATAACACCTTTCGTGCTCGCCATGATGGCGGCACATACTCTCTCGGCACAGGAGGTGCTGACTGTACAACAGGATTCACTCCTTCAGGTAATGAACGACACTGCATATTGGAAAAGTTTTGAACTGGGCGAGGTTGTGGTGAAGAGCAATCTTCCAAAGACTCGCGTCAAGGGTGACGCTATGAGAACATTGATAAGTGGTTCTATATTGGAAAAGGTTGGTTCGGCAACTGATGCGCTGGCAAAGATTCCAAGCCTCAAGGCTGAGAAAGGCTGCGGTGTGGAAGTGTTCGGCAGAGGTGCTGCAGAGGTTTACATAAACAGTAGGAAAGTTCAGGACATGAACGAACTAGCGCGTATTCGTTCCGACGGAGGACAGGGAGAAAGTGGAAAAGCTCAAGACCGGATGGGCGGATGCTGTAGGGCGTTCGTTGTCCAGATAACGGAAGGATTATGAAGACGATCGAATATAAGGATACGCACACTATCAGTCAGGAGGATCTTGAACGGCTCTTCCTTTCCGTGGAATGGTCTTCGGGTCATTATCCGGAGAAGCTGGTCATAGCGATGCAGAACTACGAGACGGTCTATTCCGCCTGGGACGGAGAACGCCTGGTGGGTATGATCTGTGCCATGGATGATGGCATCATGACGGCCTATGTCCATTATCTTCTGGTTGATCCGGAATATCAGGGGCAGCATATCGGCCAGCAGCTGGTCGGAATGCTGAAGGAGCATTATGCAGACTATCTGCGCATCGTGCTGAATGCCTACAATGACAAGATCGGGTTCTACCAGTCGCTGGGATTCAAGCCCGGTGCGGATGAGACACCGATGTTCATCACAACCCTCTGGACATGAGAAAGAGCAATACCGCAGATACTTAAGATAAAGTGCTCGCTATGGCATACACCGGTTTGACATCAAGGATTTCAGGGGAGTGATACGTTTTTTTGATTTTTCGTCCGTAAGTACGAATTATACCATAGTTACGGACGAGATATCTGCATTCTTTGTCCGTAAGTATGTAAAAATATAGTTACGGACGCGTAATATCGCATTACGGGAACAACGTAGCTTACTCCACTCCAAGCAGCAATGACTTCTGGGCAACGAAGCTTATTCTGTCCTATCCAGTATGGAAAGGTAACCTCTTTGTAGGAACGGAATACTCGCATACTAGTCGCAATAGCCGCTACAACCTTAATAGCGAGAACGAAGTGGCTGCGACAAGTAGCGACACGGACATCAAGGAGTCGTCAACAAGTGCTTTCCATATCTGAAGCCTGTCTATACAGACAATCTCGTCCTGAACGCTGCCTACAAATGGATAAATACTTCGGTCACATACCAGCGTATAAAGAACGACATCGTGTTGCAGACTAAACCATATCCTGGAAGCACAGATCCTATGGTGAGCCTTATCCGTCCAGAGAACAGTAGCGACCCGTATAATCGCTTGATATTCATTCTGTCTGGTAGTCCTGTGATTGGCATTTGGCATCCGATGTGGCAAGCATCGCTTGTGCTTCAAAACTATAAGTCTCTCACTCTCGATGGTACGATGATGACGCTCAACCATCCGTATGTATGGGCAGGATGGAACAATGACTTCGTGCTACCTCACGATTGGCGCATCAATGCGAACGCGAACCTTACCACCAAGGGCGACTACATGACCTATCGTATGATAAAGAACATCTGGCACACCAGCGTCGGCATACAGAAGGACCTCAACACCCGTTCTCTCGGTAAGTTTACCTTCGACTTCCGTTGCTATGACCCATTCAACATCCAGAAGACAGCAAATATTGTCTATGGCATCCGTCAGATAGAGGGCCACAACAAGGCTATGCGCACCTTTACCCTCGACATCACCTGGCGCTTCAACGAGGTGCAGAAGAAGTATCGTGGCACAGGTGCAGGAGAAATCCAGAAGAAGAGAATGTAAAAAATGATTCAATAATAATGACAATAGTAATAAATACGCTAAAAGAAAATTCATACAATGAGCAGATACTATCCTTGCTTGACGGTAAGGATAGCCATGTTAAGATCACTGACACTAAGGACTTGGTAATCCACCATTGTATTGGTTGCAATGTATGTTGGTTAAAGACACCGGGGCAATGTGCGATCAAGGATGACTATAAGCAGATCATTCAACAATTGGTTAGCGCACAAAACCTTTGGCTCGTCTCTGACACTCGTTATGGATTCATCGATTATCGAGGCAAGCGCATCATGGATCGCATCATGCCAATGCTCAACGTTAACGTAGAAATTCGCGATGGTTGGATGCGTCATCAGCTTCGCTATCATGCCTTGAATGTAGGCGTTATCTACCAAGGCGACGGTGATAAAGAACTGTTGCAAGAATGGACAGAACGCTGTGCAATGAACCTCGGAGGCGAATCGCTCGGTGTAATTTCTTTGGATAAAACAGGAAAGGAGGTGGCGTCATGCATGTAATCATTATAAACGGAAGCCCTCGCACTCGTGAATTTAGTAACACAGCCAAGATTATTCATTCGTTCGTCAAGGGATTGGAAAAAGAGATTGTAACATACGAACTCTATTCTCTATCAAACCTTGGGGAATGGGATTCTGCTCGTAAAGCATTCCTTACAAATGATAAGATTATCTTCGCTCTGCCTATGTATGTGGATAGCATTCCGAGCCTTATACTTGAGTTCCTTGAGACTCTCCAATCTCAAGTTCTCTCCACATCGGGCATTGGGTACATCTCTAATGAAGAAGGTGGGGGGAGAACCCTTTCATTTATCCTTCATGGAGGGTTTGATGAAGGATCTCAGTTCCGTCTGTGCGAGAAACTATTGAAATCGATAACCATTCAAATTGGATGTTACTATGGAGGATGCCTCATAAAAGGCGGCAGCTTCTTCTTGCGCTTATTTGAAAGGGACAAGGTGGAAAGAATGACGAAGCCATACACAAAGATGGGCATCTCCTATGCGCGGCATGGTAATTTCGTTACTCCTGAAGCTAAGCGGTTTACAGGTCCCGAATGCTATCCGTGGTTGGTGCGTCAGTTCACAGGTATCTTCCTTAAGCTGGTGGTTAACAAGAAATTCGAACAGTTCGCCTTGGATTGGGGATGCTATGAACCACTGGATAACAAACCGTATGCTCAGATTAAATAGACATAAAGACAAATGAGACAACTCATATTACTATGTTTCCTAATTCTAGGCAAACTGACTGCCATTGCGCAATCTACGCAAAACATTCGTGGACATATTGAGGATGTGGCATCGGGACGAGCAATCATTGGTGCCGTGATCAGGATTGACGGCGGAGACATGAATGGAATTAGTGACAACGAAGGCAAATTCATAATCAGCGATATTCCTGTTGGACGTCATACCATTTCTGCAACCTACATTGGTTACGAACCTATCATTCTCAAGGAGCAACTTCTTTCGACCGGCAAAGAGATGGTATTGCAACTGCAGATGCGTGAATGTATGACCGAACTTGGAGAAGTCGTAGTAAAACCACGAGTCAACAAGCAAATGCCTCTTAATGAAATGGCTTTGGTTGGTGCCAGAATGTTCAGCGTGGAAGAAGCAACACGTTACGCTGGCGGTATGGCAGATCCAGCTCGTACTGCTTCCATGTTTGCAGGAGTTGCTGCCAGTGGTGCTACTAATGGCATCAGCATCCACGGCAATTCTCCGCAAATGCTTCAGTGGCGCATTGAGGGTGTAGAGGTAAACAATCCTAATCACTTTGGAGATATTACCGAAGCAGGTAGTGGTGTGTTCACTTCTCTTAACGGCACTATGCTTGCAAACAGCGATTTCCTCACAGGAGCCATGCCTGCAGAATATGGCAATGCGCTCTCTGGAGTATTCGACATGAAGATGCGCAGTGGCAACAACACCAAATACGAACATGCTTTTCAACTTGGTACACTCGGCATTGACTTCGCTTCAGAAGGTCCATTGGGAAAGAAAGGACAAACAAAGGCTTCTTACCTTGTCAATTACAGATACAGTTTTCTGGAAGTAGCAAAAAAGATGCATGCTATCAATATGGAGAAAGAGACGTTGGACTATCAAGATCTTTCCTTTAAACTCAACATGCCGACTAAATCTGCTGGTACTTTCTCCTTATGGTTTACTGGACTATTCGACAATTATCGTAATGACGTTCCAGATATGTCGGAATGGAAGACGCTTTGGGATATGAACGACAGTTGGTCAAAGCAGTATTCCTTCGGAGGTGGACTCTCGCACTCTATATTGTTCAAGTCTGGCGGCAAACTTCGTTCAAGCATTGCGATGACTGGTAGTTTCACAAAACTCGGAACCAACGACTATGATGTCCTCATGCAGTCGTCGCCAAACCTTAATGGTAAGAATAACCAGTGGAACGTGATTATCGATGTGCAGCACCAGCAAAAGTTCTCTTCACGCTACACGATGATGAATGGTTTCAATCACCAGCACCTTGAGTTCAATCAGCGACTTGACGCATGTCCTGCCATCGGTCAACCACTACAGAGTGCGTTCACATCTGATGGCTATACTGGTCTGACACGTCTTTATTCCAGTCATAAACTCTTGCTTACAAATAGGCTGACAGCCGTTGGAGGCATCAATGTCATGTGGTTCAATCTCAACAACCAATGGCTTGCTGAGCCTCGAATAAGTCTTTCGTATAAGACAACCGCAACAAGTACTCTCTCATTTGCCTATGCTCTGAACAGTAGAAAGGAGAACACGGACATCTATTTCGTAAAGACAAAAAGCGATGACGGGGGAACTATAACAAACAAAGATCTGGGTTTTACACGCTCTCATCATTTCTCCCTCACATTCGCTCAGCGACTGGGAGAAGACGCACAAATAAAGATTGAGCCGTACTATCAGTATGTGTTTGATGTGCCAGTAGAACAGGGGACAACATTCTCTATTATTAACAACAAGGTGTTTTACATAGATCGTCACCTCGTAAATGAGGGTGCAGGTCGTAACTACGGTATTGACCTTACCGCAGAGCATTATCTCAAAAACGGCTATTACGGAATGTTTACAGCCACGGTCTTCAAGTCCGAATATCGTGATGCTCAAGGCAAATGGCACAATACCCGTCATGATCGTCGCTTCATTGCGAATTTCCTGGGTGGAAAGGAGTGGATGATGGGCAAGCACAAGAGCAATGTTTTTGGTGTGAATGGTCGTGTTACGCTTCAAGGCGGCGATCGCTATTCGTCCCTACCAGAAGGAATGACTGTTGATGACATTATGCAGCGAAGCGACAAGTCTGTTCCTGAATTTACGGATAAACCTTTTGACAAACAGTTGGGTATGAATCTTGGATATGCGTTCTCCGTAAAGTACACCATCAATAAAGCAAACATCGCGCACCATTTCATCTTGGAATACATGAAAATGGAAACATTCCAAGGACAGACCATAGATCTAAAAACAAAAGAGATAGTAAAGAAATATACGTCTCTCACATTTCCCAATATTGCATATCGCATAGAATTTTAATCAATTCATAATCAAGAATATGAAAAGACTGAATAGACAAAATATAACAACGGCATTATCCATCGGCATTATGCTTATGGGCGCAATACACATAGTAGCAACATTCACTCCACTGATAGCAGACAAACTCGCTCTGCTTCCAGATAGTGCGCAAGATGCATTCACGTACTTCAGCCTCATGTGTGGCGCGTTGTTAATATTGGGTGGCGGAGTGACATATATGCTTTCTGGAATGATTAGAGAATACGCTTTCGTCCAAAAGCCATACATGATGGTTCTCACCATCTTGAACATTAACGGAATACTCGCTGTCTGCTATATGCAAGGTAATCCATTTGCGTGGGCAATTTTTGCTATGGTGATTGGACTGATACCTGCAAATGTGACGAGATTTCGAGCATGAAATTGCCAATAGCCAATTACATAACTCTATCAAGAATAATAGGAAGTTTATGTCTATTGTCTCTCGGAGTGTCAACGCAACTTGCAACGAACTTTTGGCTTTTCTATGCTTTCTGTGGAATAACAGACATGGCAGATGGATACGTGGCGCGCAAACTTAAAGCTGAAACTATTTTGGGTGCGCTGTTAGATAGCATTGCAGATATTATCTTCGTGATTTGCTGTTCTTGCAAGTTAGTCGCTTTCATGAAGGTCCCATCATGGCTTTGGTACATCGCATGGATGATTGTAGGAATAAAATTCGTCAACCAAATATCCGCATGGGTAGTGCATAAGAGATTCCTCTTTCTACACTCTATGTCGAACAAACTGACAGGACTAATGCTTTTCATCAGCATACCAATCCATGTCGGTTTTGAAATAATTGCTCCATTAGCATTAACCTCTGTCGTTGCCATGTATGCAGCAATTCAAGAAGGACATTATATAAGAACAAGGTGATGAGAAGTGTAATAATATCGATTATTTTTCTGTTGCTGACTTCAGTGAAAACTGCAGCTCAGAAATTAGATGAAGTGCGTTGGCAAGTCGATAATCTGATCAGTTCTTTTCCCGGGGTAGTTGGAGTCAGTATGGTCTCAGACCTTGGCGACACTATTCATGTCAAAGAGAACCATCATTTCCCATTGATGAGTGTAGTAAAGTTTCACCAAGCACTTGCTGTATATAACAAGTGTAAGGAACATGAAATCATGCTTGACAAAAGAATAAGAGTTAGAAGAAGGGACATGATGGAGAAAACCTGGAGTCCCATGCGTGACAAGAACCCAAGGGGTGGGAATTATACAATTGAAGAATTACTTAAGCTTTCTCTTGTTGAGAGTGATAATAATGCATGCAATATACTCTCCGATAAGTTCGTTAGCATGAATGAAGTAAACGATTTTGTCCATTCGGTGGGCGTTATGGATTGTTGTATATCTGCAAGCGAGAGACATATGACAACAGAAACTAATGCATGCTATGGCAACTGGAGCACTCCCAAGACTGCAACCAAAATGCTGGAATGGTTTTTCGATAACCAAGCATCATACAAGTTCGTTTGGGACACAATGAAAGAATGTAAGACTGGTTCGAATAGAATACCACGCTATCTTGAAGACGTAATGGTAGTCCACAAGACTGGTACCGGTCCCACACTTCCAGATGGTAAAATCATGGCAGTCAATGATGCGGCGTGCATCATTCTACCTAACAATCACCACTACAGCATTGCCGTATTTATAGAGAATGCAGCATGTGATTTGGAGAAATGCGAGGACTTAATAGCAAATATCTCACGACTTTGTTTTAACCATATGATTAAACATTAAAGAATATGCAAACAGATAGAATTCTTCTCCGCCCTTGGCAGGAATCTGATGCCGAGGCATTATATAAATACGCGAGTGACTCTATTGTGGGAGAACGTGCAGGATGGTCACCACATAAGAGTGTGGAGGAAAGCCTGGAGATTATCAGAACGGTGTTCAATACCCCCACAACTTGGGCTATCGTGTTGAAAGAAACCAATGAAGCAATAGGCGCAATGGGTTACATGCCTGACTGCCCATTGAATCTTCCTGCCCGTAAAGGCGAACCTCTAGTTGGTTACTGGGTAGGCAAGCCATACTGGAATCAAGGTATCTGTACTGAAGCCTTACAGCTAATGCTCGAATATATCCGTAAAGAAACCAATTACATATCTCTTATCAGCAGTCACTTCATTGACAATCCAGCATCGGGGCGCGTCATGGAGAAATGCGGCTTCGCTCCCACAGGAGATACTGCTATTGACAAAAATCTTCATTCTGGAGAAAAGCGAGAGATGAGGGTGCTGAGGTTGGAAATAGTGCCTTGCACACTCCGCTCCTTCATCTATGAAGATGCAGCAACAATACTTACTTGGTGCAAGGACAAACGCGCATTCCGATTGTGGAGTGCCGATAGATACAAAGACTATCCTGTAACTCCCGACGAGATGCTTCATCTTTATAAGTCTAGTAAGACGTTTCCTCTAACGATGGTGGAAGGAGAAAAGATTGTTGGACATATTATGCTACGTTATCCTTCAGCAGACAAGGATATCATCCGTTTTGGTTTCGTCATCATAGATGATACCTTGCGAGGTAAGGGGTATGGCAGAAAACTATTGAAGCTTGCGATTAACTATGCAAGAAACATTCTTCATGCAAAGAGATTTACACTTGGAGTGTTCTGCGATAACCTTCCAGCCTTAGAATGTTACAAGTCCGTAGGATTCACAGTCATTGGCAACGATTCATACATGATTGATGGCGAAGAGTGGCAAGGATATGAAATGGTATTAAACTTGTAGCAATAAGATACGAGGGTCGAGGTAGATATGTTCTTCCTCGACTCTCGCTTCTAATAAGTATCGATAGTAAGAAGCAACCTGCAAATTCAAAAAGCATCTTACAACAGTGTCTCAACAGACTTCTTCCTTTTAGGCTTTGCTACACCGTTCTTCTTCTCGTATTCAGAGATGCCACGTTGAAGAAACAACTCCATGATGTCACGGATGGTGAAACCTTCCTTCTCGCTGATGTCGTGTACCTTCTGGATAATGTCCTTACTGCACACGAATGAAAAACGTTCCCAATCGCGTTCGCCAGCTTTCTGCTTTGACTTGCTTGTGGATGCTTCCTCCGATGCAGGTGGCTTCGGAGGTGGAGTTTCTGGAGTAGAAGGAATAGTTGTCACAGAAGGTTCCTTTTTAGTTACAGTAGCATTCACGACCTCTGCATTCTGCTGGCTGATCATTGCCAGAAGTGGATTAGTCTTGTCCATAGCGATTACTTTTTAAGGCGTTCAACAATGCAGTCAAGAGGATGCTCCACCAGCTTGCGCTGAAAGTAATCCAATCCTTTGATGGTACGATACTTGCGAGCAACCTTGCTCTGCTTGATGCGAGGAGTCACCCAGCCATACTCCTTCAGGAGTCCAACGGCTTGCTTTCGTGCCTCTTCAAGATCTTCGCCCTTCTCTTCATTTAGGTTGATGCGATTAGGAACGAAGATGAATCTTGCTCTACTCACTTCACGTACTGTCTGGGCAAAACGGAAGGTGGCATCCACATTGACGAAGTCGTATGTGAATGGTACAACGATGATGTCCGCTGCTTCATACACTGGCACCATGCCAGAGTCTGTGATATTGCCAGGGCAATCAACGACAACACAAGAAGGCAACTCCTTCAATGCCTTCATCTGCTCTCTCACGCCATCAACATCTGATGTGTCGAGATACTGCAACTCCCAAGGCACAACCGCATCTGGTGAACCTTGCAACTCAAACATGCGCTGACGGAACAGCGACTGCTGAACATCGGCATCAATAGC
>JAZRXS010000161.1:0-12069 GCA_045600325.1 Prevotella sp. | reverse complement strand
TAACGCGGCGGCTCAGAAATCTTCGCCCTACATATTTTACTATTCCTTCCCCCCTAATCTTCGAAGCAGCTCCACTGTCACTTTCCAGATATTATCAGCTGTCTCAAGGTTCACTCGCTCCGAAGTAGAATGCGGCTCTATGATCAGTGGACCGATGGAAGCAATCTCCACACCAGGATATTTCTCCACATAATAAGCAGCTTCAAGAACGAAGTGCATGGCAACCTTCTTCGGTTCGAAGCCCAGAACATCCTTGAAGGTCTGGCAAGTGAGTGCAAGTAGCGGAGAATCGTCTTTCTCAACCCATGCTCCAGTGTCCATTATTTGCTCCACGTTGTACGCATATCCAGAGATCATCAGGTCATGGCAAGTAGCACTAAGAATGTATTGCTCCCCCATATCAAAACTACGAGTATGGCACGACACTGTCAGTTGGTTGCCTTCCATCCTTATCACTCCGATGTTATTGCTGGACATAACAGTTCCCGGCATGTCCTTACGCATCTCCTCCACTCCGAAAGGAAGTTTCGAGATGAACCATAATGGTCTGCCGAAGTCCACGATGTATTGCTCTGCTTCTGCATCTTCCATACGAAGATTGATGGCAGGATCCGTGTCATGATATTTCTTGTCAAGCACTTCGCCCCACTCTTTCTTGATAGCATATTCAATCTCATCGCAGGTAGTTTCCGGTATGGCTATGACAGCTTCAGCCCACGATGCAATGGACGCATTTGCAGTACCACCATTTATGCTACACACAAGAACACCATCGGTGAATTGCCACCAATTGTCAATGAAAGACTCTGCTATCAAAGCAGACAAAGCCTTATTGCAGTTGCAGCGACCTTTGTTGATGTCAACACCTGAATGACCTCCCAAGCCGCCGTCTATCACGATTCGTTTGCAAACATAACCGTCAGGAATCGGAGCATATTCCAACTCCCATTTGCCCACTTGCAAACAAGCGCCTGCCGCGCCAACAGTTATCTCGTCGTAAGCTTCCGAATCCAGATTTATCACCTTTCTGCCGCGAATGAAATCAAGACTCAGTGCCTCCGCACCACTCATTCCGTCCTCCTCATTCGTTGTCGTCAGCACTTCAAGGGCAGGATGCGCGAGAGTGTCATCGGCAAGAATAGCCAAAGCCATGGAAAGTCCGATACCATTGTCAGCACCGAGCGATGTTCCTTCCGCTTTCATCCATCGCTGACCGTCAGCATCTACTTCTATATAAGGTCTTATCTCGTCGGTCAGAGGATCGAACTTCCTACCGTCTCGCAGATAACCGTCCTCGGCCACACACACCATGTCCATGTGGTTCAGGATAACTACTGACTCTGCACTTTCGCAACCAGGCGATGCCGGTTTCCTTATCACCACACAGTTCTGCGCATCACGCTCATATTCCAAGCCATGTTCCTCGGCAAAACGACAGAGATAGTCAGCCACTCGCTCCTCATGATGCGAAGGGCGCGGAATATTGTTCAGTTCACCAAAGAAATCGTAGAAAGTCTTTTTTTCCATTGTATTATAGTTTTTGGGAAGGTTCGTTTATAGATTACTTGTTTTCAAGATGCAAAAATAGCGATAAGTTCTGAAATGACAAAACCTATCGCTACTTTTTTTGTATTCGGCGAGTTATTCTCCTTTATTCACGGATTCATATAGGGAAGTTTTACGGTAACAGTTAACGGTAACACTAAGACAATTTTTACGATTCCATGCCATAACTCCAAGGGAAACGCTCCAAATGACCTAGCGAAACGATGCAAAAGCGTTAGGAGGGTCGCAGCCTCAGCGACCATGACGCATAAGCGTCAATCAAGCAATGCAAATGTGGCGGGTATATCCGCTGACGCGAATTGGTCGCTGAGGCTGCGACCCTCCTAACAAGTAGGGCGAGGATTTCCGTGCCGTTTACCCGTGATTTGCGGATTGGCGGCTCAGAAATCTTCGCCCTACATTTCATAAAGCGTATAGATGAACTATTAAATCATCTATAGGTTATTAATCTATAGGTTGTTAATCTATAGATTTTTAATCAAACGATTAGTAACCTGCATTCTGCTCCCAACTTGGGTTGAGGTCGAGCATGCTCTGGGTGATTGGGAAGATGCGGTGACGCTTGTCGAAGTTTGCGTCTGGGAAGTTCTTGTAGTGTGGGAAGAACTCATCCTCGTAGTGACCGAAACGGATCATGTCGTTGCGACGCCAGTTCTCGTCGAAGAACTCAACGGCGCGCTCGTTGTAGATCTGCTCAAGAGTAGGCTCTGATGTGAGCGGTGCAGCCTTGGCGTATGTGCGAACCTGGTTGACAAGCTCCATAGCACCGCCCTTGCCTGCACGTACCATAGCCTCTGCCTGCATGAGAAGAACGTCGGCATAACGGAAGATAGGGAGGTCGTTGCTCTGGTCACGACCGTTGTTGTAGTCGTTAGGAACGATGAACCACTTGATAGAGTGGTAACCCTGCATGTAGCTCTCAGGAGTGTTGCCTACGTCGATGGTGTTGTCCTGCTTAGCAAGCTTGATGTCCTTTGAGAAAGAAACTTCCTGACCCTTGTACATGAAACGCTCAGAAGTAGGAAGGAGAGTGCTTGCGTCGCGGTTGTAAACGTCGCCACCGAGAACGCTGAGACGGCGCTGGTCGGAAGCGTCAAGAGCATCGAAGCGAGCTGCCATTTCAGGAGTCAGCACCATGTTGCCACCGAAAGACTGAGTGAACTTGTCTGTAGAGCCGTAGTAGTTAGGCAAGAGGTTCTTCATGTCCTTGAACGTACGTGGACGAGCATACTGGAAGCCCTTCTGGTCGATAGCGTCGTAAGGCATTGCATAGATGAAGTCTTCCACCTGAGGACCGTTGTTAGGAGCGAACTTAAAGCGGTACTCCATAGAGCCGAGACCGAACTTGCCGCCATCCCTGATTTCCTGACAGATGTTGATACAGTCGTCGAGCTTCTGGTTTGCAGAAGTTGCAGCATCGTAATCCTCCACCTTGTCCTGAGTATATACAGCCCAGTTGAGGTAAAGCTTAGCCTGTAGAGCCTTTGCCATCCACTTTGTAGGCTTGCCGTAAGTGTTAGGAGTAACATCCTCCGTGAGGTGGTCGGCAATCTCAGAAAGTTCCTTGTCGAGCCATTCAGCAACCTCCTTGCGTGGCTTGCGGTCGAAAGTCTGACCTTCCTCGAGCACGCGGTCCATGATAGGAGCGTCGCCGAAGCCGTCCATGAGGATGAAAGTGTAATAAGCACGGATAGCACGAGCAGGAGCAGTCATCTGCACGGAAGCACTTGAACCAAGTTCTTCGAGAATGATGTTAGCCTTTGTGATACCAGCAGTGACGTCGCCATACCAGTCGAGAGAAGCGTCAGTAGCGCGACTATTGTGGAGAGCCTGGTTGGCGTAAGTACCATCGTCGTAGTAACCGCCATCGAAAGCGAGGGCAGTGAACTCGTCAGAAGAAAGGCACTGAGCCTCCATGTAGCGACGGCCAAGGCAACCACGGAGGTGATAATAGACGTCAGCCATCTTAGCCTCAACGATGAGCATTGGGTCAACACCGCTGCCCTGGCTTGGATCCTTTGTGTACTGAGACTCAACGTCCACATCCAAATTTGTACAGCCTGTCAATGCAGCTGCAAAGAGTCCGGCTGTGATGAACATTTTATTTAGTTTCATATATTAGACTTTTTGTTTCGCAAGCTTCGCTTGTTATTGATTTGAAGATGTTTATTAGGATTTTAGTTTAGATTTCGAGCATCTGTGATGCGATCCAAAATAAAATCGTCCTTGAAAGCGACGAACTGGAGCGTATTTTCAGTCAAGATTTTGTTTTAGATTTTAGTTAGGATAAAAACCCTTAAATAAAATCCTTACAAAAATGCGCTCGAATACTTCGCTTTAATGAGGTTCTTTTTGAGGGATCGCTTCGCTCGACATCCTAACAAAAATCTTATCAAAATCTAAAATTTCACTTGCGAAAGTTGAATAAATGGATTTACTTAACAGTTACGATAGCGATACGGTTAGCGTGCTCTGTGTCAGCACCCTTAGCCTCTACGCGAGTTACGTTTACGCCACGAGACTTGAGGTAGTCGGCAACAGCGTCAGCGCGCTTCTGTGAGAGAGCTGCGTTGAGGTCTGCAGGACCTTCTGGAGAAGCGTAAGCTACGACTTCCACTGTCTGCCCCTTCTGGATGCCATCGAGTTCTGCTGTGTTGAGAATCTGATAAGAAGAAACTGGGAATGTCACGACGTAAGTGCTCTGAACAGTGCTGCTCTTTACAACTTCCTTAACGACTTCCTTTACGACAGGCTTCTCCACTACCTTCTCCACTACCTTCTCTACATACTGAGTCTTGCCAGGAGCAGCCTTCTTAGCCTTGCTGCCACCGAAGTTGATCTTCACGCCGACCATGAATGTGCGAGTGTGTGGGTAACGGCTCCAACGGTAGTCAACGCCTGGGTCAATACCGCCGAGGTTAACTTCAGGGTCGATGCCCTTGTAGTTAGTGAATGTGAGAACGTTGTTGGCAGTTCCGTAAAGAGTGAGGTCCTGAATCCAATCGTTGAAACAGTTCTTGAATGTGTAGCTGAGAGAGAGGGTCTTGAGACGTACGTAAGTACCCTTCTCGATGAAGCGGTCTGATGGGAGTGAACCGGAAGCGTCGCCGCCAGGGTTGTCAAGGAACTCCTTGAGAACGTTCTTACCATCAGAGAACATCTGTGCAGAAGTGTAGTGAGCACGCTGGCTGTTGTAAACATCATTGCCGAACACGCCAGTGATGAATGCGTTGAGAGACCAGTTCTTCCAGTTGAGAGTGTTGTTCCAACCTGCGTTGAGCTTAGGCTGTGCGCAACCAGTGATAGTACGATCCTTGAGAGTAGGGTTGCTTGTCACTTCGCCAGTGCGCTCGCCAGTAGCGTCGTCGTGAACGTAGTAAACAGAACGTCCGTCCTTGAAACCTGCCCATTCGTAAGTGAAGAATGTACCGATAGGCTCGCCCTCGATGATTGACTGAGTGTAACCATTGGCAGAAACGCCAGATACCATTGGGTCGCCCTGAGTGAGGTTTGTAGTGTGGAACACATCGTTCTGCATCTTGTCAACAGTGTTCTTGTTGTGAGAGAGATTGATTGTTGACTGCCACTGGAAGTTCTTTGTGCGAACAGGAACGAGGTTCAATGTGAGTTCGATACCCTTGTTTGTCATCTCGCCTACGTTAGCGTCCATCCATGAGTATGGGTAGATGAGTGTAGAAACAGGATAACCCCAGATGAGGTCAGTAGTCTTCTTGTTGTAAACTTCAACAGTACCGTTGATGCGGCCCTTGAGGAATGCGAAGTCGAGACCGATGTTGAGCATAGCTGTTGACTCCCACTTGAGGTCAGGGTTAGCATTCTTTGTAGCACCGTATGTGCGGTAGTTTACACCATTGTACTGGAAGATACCAGTAGCACCATAAGTTACGTATGATGAATAAACATCGAAGCCCATAGCGTTACCGGAAACACCGTAACCGGCGCGGAGCTTCAAGTTGTCGAAGAGGTTCTGGTTCTTCATGAAACCTTCCTCCGTGATGTTCCAAGCTGCTGAAACTGAAGGGAATGTACCCCAACGATTGTTCTTGCCGAATACAGAAGAACCGTCGCGACGGATAGTTGCCTGGAGCATGTAGCGGCTGTCGTAAGAGTAGTTAGCACGACCGTAGAAAGAGATGTTGCGAACGTTCTCAATGTAGCCAGAGCTTACAGAGCTGATACCAAGAACAGTAGAAGCGTAAGAGAGGTTGTTCCACTTGAGATCGTCGTTGTAGTACTCCTGAACAGCGATGCCGAAGCCGTCATTGTTGCGCTTCTCTTCCCAAGAGTAACCTGCCATCAAGCCAACCTTGTTCTTCTGAGCAAGGGTGAAGTCCCAGTTTACGTAAGTTTCGAAAGTCTGCTCCTTGCCGAAGTAAGTGTTGCGGGAAGCCTGACCGTTCTTGTTGCCGATACCTTCAAGCTGTGAGTAGCGAGTGTCGTAAGCGCTGTATGTGCTCTGGTAGTTGCTCCAAGAGTAGTTTGTGCTCCAAACGAGACCCTTGCAGAACTCAAGGGCAGTCTTGCCGATGAACTGATTGCGCTTCCAGATAGTGTTTGAAGTATCTTCGTACATGAGTGCAAGTGGGTTGTAGTTCTTGGATCCAGAACCTGTTGACCATGTGCCGTCAGCATTCTTGATAGGGTTTGTAGGAGAGAAATAGTTCATTGCGTCGAGCACAGAAGCACCCTCATTGCCTGTAGGAACACCGAAGTGCTTGCCGTACATAGAGTTCATACCTGCAGAAATCTGGAGGTGATCCTTGAGGATCTTTGTAGTGACGAGTGAACGAACATTGAAGCGGTCGTTACCTGTCATCTTGATGACACCCTGACGCTTCATGAGGTTTGCGCTAACCATGTACTGTGTTGACTGGTTGCCGCCGTTGATGCCTACGTTGTGGTTATGGCTGATACCTGTGCGAAGAACTTCTTCCTGCCAGTCTGTGCTTGCCCCACCGTCCTTGAGAGCAACGCCGTTGGACTTTGCGTAGTTGCGGAGATCGTCAGCAGTACACATGTCAAGCTTCTTGAGGATGTTGTCGAAAGCTGCGTAGCCGTTGTAAGAAACGTTCACGCGGTCTTCTGCACCCTTCTTTGTTGTAACGATGATCACACCGTTAGCTGCCTTGGAACCGTAGATGGCTGTTGCAGTAGCGTCACGGAGAACGTCGATAGACTCGATGTCGTCTGGAGAAACGAGTGAGATGTCAACGCCAGGAATACCGTCAATTACGTAGTAAGGTGACATAGCGCCTGAGCGGAGAGTAGAAGCACCACGGAGAGTGAGTGAGCTGCCGCCGTTAGGGTCGCCTGTAGTAGAAACAACGAGTCCAGGAACCTTACCCTGAAGCATGCTACCAGCGTCAGTGAAAGTACCCTTGTTGAGGTCGTCTGCCTTTACGGTAGTGATGGAAGAAGTGACGTCCTTACGACGCATGGAACCGTAACCTACGACTACAACTTCGTTGAGAGCTGCGATGTCTTCACCGAGCTGAACATTTACAACATTGCCCTTGACGGCTACTTCCTTTGTGTCATAGCCGATGTAAGAGAACACGAGAGTCTTGCCTTTGTTGACAGTGATGGTGTAGTTACCATCGATGTCTGTGATGACACCTTGTGAACTGCCTTTCTCCAAGACACTAACGCCGATGAGCGGATCACCGTTCTCATCGGTAACAGTACCAGTGACATTATTCTGAGCCTGAGCTGCCACGCAGAACAAACTCAAAACAGCGCCAAGGAAGAGTGCGCGCACTCTGTTAGAAAAACTTTGCTTTTTCATAAACTGTTTTTGATAAAGTTAATATTATTTGTTTGTTATTTTAGCGGATGTTAAAGCTTAATGAAAATCTGCTTTCTGTAAAGCACATAGCCAACGGCGAAGATGAGCAGCATGTAGCTTATGGCATAAACCAAGGATGCTCCGTAGCTGTATGGCATTATCATATCAATGCCGTTCTTGTAAACCTCGCCGATGCCAAGCTTGTGGATAGGACTTTCAAGCATTTCGGCAAGAACATAGAGCGCGAGCGGATTGACGCCGAAGACGTGGAAGAATGTTGTCCAACCTGTCTGATTGCCGCCGTTCCTTAAGTCTATTATATATATTAATGTGGAGAGAAGCATCGTGGCACCGCCAGTGGTAAGCAGTGTGTAGCTTGGCGACCAGATGCGCTTGTTTGGCTCAAAGCCGTAGGTTAGCAGATAGCCTACAGCAAGGAGCATGAAGCCGAAGACGAAGATCTTCTGCACTTTCTCGCTATTATCTTTTGTCTTTATTATCAAGCGGCCGATGAGGAAGCCTATCAGAGTGTGGGCTATGGCACTGATGCTACTGACAAATCCTTCCGGATCGACAGGTGCTTTTGTGTAGAGATGTGCTTCACCAAAGATTGCGCGGTCGGCAATGACGAGGATGTTTGTCTCGTCGTTTGCATAGCCATTGCCAAGGAGAAGTATTGCTCCGTAGATGGCAAGCAATGCTACGATAAGCCATTTGATGTGCTTGTGGCTGAGGGTAATGGCTATCATGGAGACCACGAAATAGCAGATGGCTATGCGTGGCAGTACGCCAAGGAGTCGGAGATGGTCGAATGGAAGCCAGTCGCCTTTCCAAATCAAGCCCCACCATTGTATCGCCCAGCCTACGAGAAGTATCAGCACAGCACGCTTCGCAATCTTCATCA
Source organism: Prevotella sp. (assembly GCA_045600325.1). Lineage (GTDB taxonomy): Bacteria > Bacteroidota > Bacteroidia > Bacteroidales > Bacteroidaceae > Prevotella. The sequence continues at coordinate 3,793 of JAZRXS010000161.1, read as the reverse complement.
CCGTTGGTTTTGTGGCAGTGAAGTTGGTCTTGTTGAGCGAGAGATAGCACGAAACGCCCATGATGAACAGGAAGAACGGAAACACAAGGTCGCAAGGAGTGCAGCCGTTCCACTTGCTATGGAGCAGTGGAGCGAATGTGTCGCCGTAGCCGTTGTTCACGATAATCATGCCTGCTACGGTAATGCCGCGGAGTATGTCGAGTGCTAAAAGGCGCTTCATTTTTGATTTATGATTTTTGATTTATGATTTATTTCTCCAAAAGCCTTAGAGCTTCCTTTGCTATTTCTATAGGATCACCTTCTGGCTGCGCAGAATATTCTGCCGTGCGCAGTGTCCAAGGTTCTTCCATTGCATAGAAGTCTATCTCTTCCGGAAGACCGCTTGGCTGCTCCTTGCTGAGCGTTGCCTTGAGTTCTTCGTATGTCGTGGCATTGCCGCCGTGAGGAAGTTCAAACTTTCGGTTCATGCAGTCTTCCAAACTCTTGAAGAATGCTTGCCAGCGTGGCATGTAGAAGTCCTTGAGCAGACCGTTCCACTCCTTGTGAGCATAGTCATGGAGCTTGCCTTTGTTGGCACAGGTGCGGTTGCCCCATGTGGTGATCTGCACACGAGCGTTCCATTCGTATAGGTCTTTCTCTGCCTTGTTGTTGCCGAGGCTGCGGGCATCTTCTATCCAACGACCTACGCGGAATTCCTTGCGAGTGCCAAGAAGCTTGTCCTGAACGAGAAGGAGATTGAGGAAGGTCTCGGTGTCTTTCTTGAACTGGCGCTTGTCGTAAGTCTTGAAGTCTGCCATGATGTGCTGATAAACAATGCGAGCACGGTCGGCAACAGCCTGGCGAGTGATATCTACAAGGTCATATTCGTAATTGTTGTTGCCCTTGAACTGGTCGGTAACCTTTATCATTTCGCGAGCGGCATCTTCCGTAGAGCGAGGGTCGTAGTAGTTCATCATCTTGCTCCATGACGAAGCCTGGAAATTGTTCATGTCTGGTCGGCAGCAGAATATTGACTCGTGAGGACCTTGCTGGTTATTGCCTTTCGGACAGTTGTAGATGCCATCAATGAGAATGCTCCAAGCATTGAATAATGCAGAATTCAGAATGCAGAATTCAGAATTAGGCTGCGCAGTGTTTTGGGAATCATTCTGCTTTCTGCTTTCTGCATTCTGCATTCCACCATAACGGGCAGCCACATAGCCCTTTATCCACTCTTCTTTCGTGAACTTCTCTGGTCGCCAAGGCAGCTCGCACATCAGTTCAAACATCACAGGATTGTTCTCTGAGCCTTCCATAGAAAGTCCGATTCCCTTGATGTTCCTTGCAAGCGGATTGCCTTTCGTCTGATAGAAGTTGTCAAGAAGTTGGTCCATGCGACCGTGAAGACCTACGTTTGCGCCGAAATTGAGTAGCATGCAGTAGAGCCAGTTATGGTGCATATAACCGTTGTCGCGCTTCCAAATGGATGGAATGCCCCACATCGGACGACATTCGCTGAAGAGGTCGAGAATCAGGAGGTCGCCTTGCTTCATGCTTTCCACCATAGCCTCGCGCGGATTCTCTGTCCAACCCTGTATAACCCAAGTGGCCTTAGGATTCACTCGCTTCATCGCACCCATTATAGCCTTGCCTGCTGCGTCGAAATCAACGCCCTTGTCGGCAGAACTTTCGTGGAAAGGATCCATTGAATAGAAGTCGGAAGTGCCATAAAGTGCCTTCTGCTCCTTGTAGTATAAATCGGCGATCTCATTGTAGCGAGCGTCTGTTGGCATAAGGAATGCTGGTCGTGTATAGCCATTCCAAACGCCATCGCCTTCTACATTTAGACCGAGTTTCTCCTTTGCGTTGGAAGGAACCATGCCGCTGTAGCCAGGAAGAACAGGATGCATTCCATACTCACGCATACGCTTCAGGATTTTCTGCTGAAGAGCAGCCTGCTGAGTGTACCAAGAGTCAGGGTTAGGTCCACCCCACCCTTCCAGATTGTTCATTTCCCACCATGCAAGGAAAGCAGGACCGGCAATGAAATTGTTGATTTCTTCCTTGGAATAGCCAAGCTTTGTGAGCATGTTCTTCCACACGCATTCAGCACCGACGGCAGCCAAAGGGATGTTTATTCCATGCAAAGCCATCCAGTCGATTTCCTGTTCCCAACGCTTCCAATCCCAGAAAGCCATTGTGTAACTGAATGTGCAGTAGTTGAAATCGTAGCGTAGAGAGAGGTTTGTTTCGTGACGTTCCTTCTTGTCAACGGCAGGAAGGACGTCAGGGAGCTTGGCACTCATTCCGTTCCATGACAGATGAATGCCCGCATGATATTTCAGATACCAGTTTAATCCGCTTGCAATGTTCACCCATGAATTACCACGAATCACAGGCTTTGTGCCTTTCTGGTCGAGTTCAAAAAAGTCTTTTTCGCCCTTCTGGAGTTCTATGACAACCTTCTTCGATGCTCCCTTGTCAATGCGTTCAAGCATGTCCGTCACGGGGTTGGCATACAAGAATACCGTAGAAAGGAAAAGAAACGTCAATATGGAGAAAAGTATTCGTTTCATAAGATTGGTTAAGTATGCGACATTATCAGCTAATATGTTGTTTTTTCGTGCGTCTTTCTGTCACAAGAACACTTGTTTATCGGTGCAAAATTAACAAAACTATTCTATATTTAACAAGTTTTAAAATGATTTCTTTTGTTTTCAAGTATTACTGCTGTGTTTTAGCACAAAAAATGAGAAAAAACTATCATTTAACCGTCATTTCTTTCTTCAAAACCATAGTTTTCCGTCTTATATTTTGGCAGTATGATAGTTTTTATTACCTTTGCAAAAACTTTGGAAACCATATACTATTTAGCATAATGAAATCCACTCTAAACACGAATTATATTGGGATGAAATTTAAACGCAAGTTACACAAGTAACACAAGTTTTATTTAAACACGGGTCTCACGGGTAACACGAGTTTTTGAAATATAGGTTCAAAAGTCTCACGAAAAAACTTGTGTAACTATTTTCCCCCCTTGCGAGGAAGAAACTTGTGTAACTTGTGCAACTTGTGTTTTAATTCAATATCAACATGCGTTTTATTTCTACCATAGTTATTTCGCGATATAAATTTCAGTATGCTTAATTGTATCTTAAGTATTGATTTTATAAATAATACAAAAAAAGATGAATATGACTAAAACTACAAACCGCACAAAGCATTCTGCATTCCGCATTCTGCATTCTGCATTCCTCCTAATGCTCTGCCTCTCGCTCCCTGTTTCCGCAGCGAAGAAGAAGGTGGTAAAGCAAGACCAGTTCCCTAACGGCGAACCTATTCCAGCATGGTTCAACGACACCACTCGCGTTGACGTGAACTCTCTCGGCAAGAAGTACATCATCACTGAGCATGGCGTAAAGCAGAATCCGGACATCGTTCAGACGGAAGCTATCCAGGCGGTCATCGACAAGGCGGCAAGCGAAGGCGGTGGCGTCATCGTCATACCACAGGGCACATACCTTTCTGGTTCCCTTTTCTTCAAGCAGGGCACTCACCTTCAGCTCCTTGAGGGCGCTACATTGAAGGGTAGCGACCGCATTGCGAACTTCAAGGTTCTTGAGACTCGCATGGAAGGTCAGACTCTCAACTACTTCGCTGCTCTCGTAAATGCTGATGGTCTCAAGGGATTCACTATCACTGGTCCTGGCACCATCGACGGCAACGGCTACCATTATTGGGAAGAGTTCTGGGTTCGTCGCCAGTACAATCGCCAGTGTACAAACCTTGAGGCCATGCGTCCTCGACTCGT
>JAZRXS010000160.1:0-3183 GCA_045600325.1 Prevotella sp. | reverse complement strand
TTGAGCAATAGCATTCTTGACGGAAAACTCAATGTGTCTCCGCAAAACATCGCTTCTTTCGTGGCTGATATGCACTTGGATATCAGTAGGTTGGCAGAGAAGAAGCTGAATGGTAATCTTACACTTAATAACCTTTCTTACGACAAATACCATCTCAATCAGGTTGTTGCCGACTTGAAGGAAACCACAGCAAACATAAAGACTGAACTTGCGGAAGTGAATATCGGCGGCGACATTGACAAGAAGAACATTGATTCCGACATCCACGTCTATGATATGGCGAAACTCGACCAGTTCCTCTCCCTTGGCTTGAACGCTAAGGGTGCCGTAGATGCCGACCTTCACATGCGTGGAGATTCCATTTTTGGCAACGTCAATTCGCAACGTCTTAATGTGTCGAGCATAGATTTGCATAACGTAAATGCCGACTTCAGCAAGGTGGGCATGCGCATAAACTCTGCCATCCAGCTTGACAACGGCAGTCCGACAAATAATCTCCGCTTGGATTTCCACTCTTCTCTCAACCTCCTTGAAGGCAAGAAAGGCGGCATTGCTGGTGTTGATGTCCATGTGTTGCCATCGAAAGTGTTCGTTCGTGACACACTTTTCAATATCTCCGACAGTTATGTGAAGTATGCAGATGACGTGCTGGCTATCAGGGATTTGGAGGTTACTCATGGTCAACAGCATGTCATTCTTCATGGCCGTGCGGGACGTAACACCAACGATTCCATCGAGGCAGACATAAATGACATAGACGTTCCGTACATCTTGGACTTCGTGAAGTTTGACGATGTCAGCTTTGCGGGCAAGGCATCTGGTCGTGCGGTGGTGAAGAAACTGTTCTCAAAGCCAGAGGCAAGTGCCGCTCTCGTGGTGCAGGACTTCTATTTTGAGAAGGGAAAGATGGGTACGCTCTATGCCAAAGCAGCATTGAACACGGAGGATGAACAGATAGACATAGACGCGCTTTGCGATGATGAAGGGCGACTGACCAAGATAGACGGCTATGTTTCGCCACAGAGAAATTACATCGACCTTGACATTCATGCACAGAATACGAGGGGCGAGTTCGTGGCAAACTATTGCAGCAGTTTCCTTTCCAATATGGACTTGTCCATAACCGGTAATTGCCGCGTTTGGGGAGACCTCAGTTTCGTGAACCTGACAGGTGTTGTAAATGCTACGGGAAAGATGCATGTTGATGCTCTTGGCGTTGACTATACTCTTGATAATCAGTTGATAGAGATGATACCGAACGACATTGTCTTCATGAATGATACCGTTCGCGACAAGCATCACAACTACGCAGTCGTGTCAGGTGCATTGCATCATCAGTATCTCTCTCGCATCACCTTTGATGTCAACGTGAAGCCGCACAATCTTCTTTGCTATGATTTTCCTACTTACGGTCGTGAGATATTCTTCGGAAAAGCATTTGCTTCGGGTAATTGTGACATCATCGGTCGCCCGGGAAACATCACGTTCAATGTCAATGCGAAGGCTGAAAAAGGCTCGTTCATAGAGTACAATGCTTCGAATCCGGATGCTATCACTGGTCAGCAGTTCATAAAGTGGAACAACCGCACCATCTACAAGAATGCTCTTCCTGTCTATGAACCGAACAAGTTCACACAGGACATTCGCATAAACGTAAATGGTAGCGTCGATCCGCAATCTACTCTCCGTGTGCTCATGGACAGCAAGAGCGGCGATATGATTACGCTTCATGGCAACGGCGACCTGCGTGCCACATATTACAATAAGGGTAAGTTTGAACTTTATGGCACATACGCCGTGGAGTCGGGCACGTATAACATGACCATCCAGAACCTTATCCAGAAGAACTTCAAGTTCCAAAGTGGCAGTCAGATCGTGTTTGGTGGCGAACCTTACGACGCAGCTCTTTCGCTAAAGGCGAAATATCCTGTCAATGGCGTGCCGTTGAGTGACCTCCAGATAGGTAACAGCTTCAAGAACAACAACGTACATGTGGATTGTCTCATGAACATTACCGGTACTCCTGACCATCCTGTAGTGGATTTCGACCTTGACCTTCCTACGGTTAACGCTGAGGCAAAGTCGATGATCAATTCGCTCTTGAATTCAGAACAGGAGAAGAATCAGCAGGTGGTCTATCTGCTTGCCATCGGTAGATTCTATACGGCGGAAACTGCCACTGGCGGAGATGCTGAGCGACAGAGCCAAGCCTCGCTTGCCATGCAGAGTTTCCTGAGTGGTACTATCAGTCAGCAAATCAACAATGCCCTTGGTTCAGTGACCAAAAACAACAACTGGAACCTCGGCGCAAACATTGCTCCGGGTGATGATGGCTTGTATAATGCGGAGTATGAAGGCTTGCTGTCCGGCTCTCTTCTCAACAACCGTCTTCTTATAAACGGAGAGTTCGGCTATCGTGATAATCCGAACTCCACATCTTCGTTCATCGGCGACTTCGATGTGCGCTATCTTCTTGTGCCAAACGGCAATATCGCAGTGCGTGTTTACAACCAGACAAACGATCGTTATTTCACTCGCTCATCACTCAACACGCAAGGTCTCGGTATGATCTTCAAGTACGACTTCCAGCGCATCCTTTCACGCAATCGCAGGAATTTCTTCAAGAGACTGAGTAAGGAGAAGAAAGTCGCAAAATAATTGTAACGCAAATTGTATTGGATAAATATTAAACGCGAGTTGCACAAGTTACACAAGTTTACCTCAAGCGCAGATTTTAGTTACACAAGTTTTTCTAAACCCGAGTTGCACAAGTTTTCTCGTGAGACTTTTTTGCCTATATAAAAACTCGTGGAACTCGTGAAACCCGTGTTTAAATAAAAAACTTGTGTTACTTGCGTCACTTGCGTTTTTTATTTCAGCCACATTTTTTGCGATTTGAATGCTTGTTTTGCTCTATAGTTTGCCTCCATATTAAAATTTTGCGTGTTTTCTAAAGAAAAGTTGATTTATATTTCTCTGTTATATAATTAATGTGTAAATTTGCGCCCGAATATATTAACAGCAACTTAAACATAAAAATCCTATTATGTCAAACACAAATGAAAAACTCTTTGCCGAGTTTGTTGCCCCTACCACTCAGGAATGGATGGACAAGATCCAGGTTGACCTGAAGGGTGCTGACTTCAACAAACGCATGGTATGGAGAACTAACGAAGGCTTCAA
>JAZRXS010000159.1:0-6692 GCA_045600325.1 Prevotella sp. | reverse complement strand
ATTTCCATTCTCAGCTTCTTCGGTACAAAGGAGGGACTTCAGACCTTCACTGTATGGGGATTGGGAACCTTCTCAAATACCACAACATCGCATCTGTCGGTATTCATGCTCTGTATCCTGTTGCCTATCATAGGCGTATTTCTGCTGATAAAGCCGCTCAATGCCATGCTTCTCGGTGAGAACTATGCTGCAAATCTGGGCTATGATGTGAAGAGGGTTCGTAATCTGACGCTGCTTGTCAGTAGCATGTTGGCTGCTGTGGTTACGGCTTTCTGCGGTCCGATATCCTTCTTGGGCTTGGCAATTCCGCATTTAGCCCGCCTCGTAGTAAGGACAGACAATCATCTTCGACTCGTTCCTGCTACAATATTGATAGGCGGAAATGTGGCTTTACTGTGTCATTTTTTGACGATTTTTCCGTCAAATTCCACAATTTTACCCATAAATGCTATCACTCCACTCATTGGAGCCCCAATTATTTTGTGGATTATTTTGCGGAAATAAATATTTTTCTTAATTTTGCCCCCGAAATATGGAGGTCATGACAAGTACCTTAGTATTAAAAGGAAGCAATCAAATGTCAAAAAAAGTTAATGCAAAGAAACTTTGGCATTTAGGCGTAATCCAATAATAAAACGAACAAATTATTATTATTAACATAAACACTAAACAATTATGAAGAAGAATTCATTCAAGCTTTTCATCATGGGTCTCTGCCTTTCAATGGTATGCTCATGTGGTACTGCCCTTCAGAACGGCGCTCTCATCGGTGGTGGCGGTGGCGCTCTCATTGGCGGTCTCATCGGTAACCTCGTAAGTGGTAAGGGCGATAAGGCTAAGGGTACAGCTATTGGTGCTGCTATTGGTACTGCTGTAGGTGCTGGTACTGGTGCTCTCATCGGCAAGCACATGGATAAGGTTAAGGCTGAGGCTGAGGCTATGCGTCTTAACGCTACAATCGAGGAAGTTAAGGACGTAAACGGTCTTGACGCCCTCAAGATCACTTTCGACAGCGGTCTTCTCTTCAAGGTTGCTTCTTCTGAAGTTACAGCTACTTCACAGGCTAACCTCCAGAAGCTTGCTAACGTAATGAAGAAGTTCGATACTTGCGACATCTCTGTGTATGGTCACGCTTCTTCTGATGGTAACGCAGCAAAGAACCAGACTCTCTCTGAGCAGCGTGCTCTCTCTGTAGCTCAGTGTCTCGCAGGACAGGGTGTTGCTGGCACACGTATCAAGGATATCCTTGGTTTCGGTAGCAATGTTCCTGTAGCAGACAACGCAACTCAGGCAGGTCGTGAAGCTAACCGTCGCGTAGAGGTTCTCGTTTACGCTTCTGAGGCAATGATTAAGGCTGCTAACGAAGGTAAGCTCTAATCTGCGAACCCAAACGAATAAAAAACGAAAAGGGCGAGTCATGGAACTCGCCCTTTTGCATACCAATTGAATTTTATACTGTCCTATGAAATTCATATTCAAACTGATACGAAACATCATCGTATTGTTTTTCTCCCTAACGATACTGTGGGTCGTGGCATTGCGATTCCTTCCAGTGCCTATTACCTCACTGATGGTAATCCGTTGCTTTGAGCAGTCGGAGGAAGGAAAGGACATCGTGATGAACCACTCATGGATAGGCATCGGCGAAATGCCGGACTATGCGCCAACTGCTGTGATTGCTGCTGAAGACCAATTCTTCATGAAGCATCATGGGTTTGATTTGGAGGCTATAGAACAGGCAGCAAAAGAGAATGAGAGCGGAAAACGCTTGCGTGGTGGTAGTACTATCAGTCAGCAAATGGTAAAGAATGTTTTCCTGTGGCCGGGACGTTCGTGGTTGCGCAAGGGACTTGAAGCTTACTTCACCTGCCTTGTGGAACTGATGTGGCCGAAAGAGAGAATAGTAGAAGTGTATCTCAACTCAATAGAAATGGGCGATGGCATTTACGGAATATCGGCTGCGGCAGAGGCTTACTGGGGCGTGGAGGCAAAGGATCTCACGCGAATGCAGTGCGCAGCGATAGCTGCAATCCTGCCCAATCCGCGCGTAAACTCTGCAACGCATCCAAGCAAGTATATAAGCAAGCGTATAAACAGAATCTACATGGATATGAAGTTCATAGAGAACAATGGCTACGCATTGAGATAAATATTCCACTAAAGGCAAGATTTCAGGGAAAATACTTCTGAATAATCATCCATATGCGGTATTTTTCCGTAAAAACCGCGTCTTTTCTATCGTTATGTCGGGAGAATTTGTTAATTTTGCACGCAAAAATAACCCTAAGTTATCATGTCCAACTTCAGATTCATATTACCTTTCCTCTCTGTGCTGCTGCCGATGATGGCGATAGCACAAACGGATTCCTTGTCGGGCAATCATGAACTGAAGGAGGTTGTGGTGAAATCAAAAAACGGAAAGGCAAGCTATCGCACAGAGAATATGGAACTTATTGGTAAAGCAGAACTGTTTCGTGCTGCTTGCTGCAATCTTGGTGAGTCGTTTGTCGCCAATCCTTCCGTAGATGTGAGTTATTCCGACGCTGCTACTGGAGCGAAGCAGATAAAGCTTCTTGGACTAAGTGGCACATACGTCCAGATGCTCACGGAGAATATTCCAAACCTTCGTGGGGCAGCCATTCCTTATTCCCTCGGCTATATTCCAGGAACTTGGATGCAAAGCATTCAGGTGAGTAAAGGGGCTTCGAGCGTAAAGAATGGCTATGAGAGTACTACCGGACAGATAAACGTGGAGTTTGCAAAGCCTCAAGGGGTTGATGGCGTTCGTGGCAATGCCTATTTCGACTCAAACATGAAGGTTGAAGGCAATGCGGATGCAAGCGTTCATATCACCGACAAGCTTTCAACAAGTGTTCTCTTGCATTATGAAAATCGCCAGACAGACCATGATGGCAACGGAGACGGCTTCATGGACATGCCGAAGATTCGTCAGTATAACGCCATGTGGCGCATGGCATACGTCTCTTCTGGTTGGATAAGCCAACTTGCTGTCCAAGGACTGAAGGACAATCGCCAAAGTGGTATGAGTCATCATCGCAAGGCAGGTGGGGGCTTTGTCCCGACAACTACCGCCATTCAGCATTATGGCATAGAACAGAACACCGACCGATACACACTGATGTGGAAGAATGGTTTTACCATCAATGCGGATCGCAACGAGAGTATTGCTCTTATGCTCCATGGCTCCATACATGATGCAGAAAACTGCTTTGGCAACAACCTGTATGACCTTACGCAGACCAATGGCTACGCGCAGCTCATGTACGAAACTGATCTCGGAGAGCACCACAACCTTGCTACAGGAGCCTCCCTTAACTACGACCGATTTAAAGAGAACTTCGGAATATCCGGAATTTCCGCTCCCCTCATCACCACCGAAACCGTTCCTGGCTTCTACGCGCAATACACCTTCAAGCTCGGCGAAAAGCTCACGGCTATGGCTGGCTTGCGCTATGACCATAGCAGTCTTTGGGGCAGTTTCATCACTCCGCGACTCCATATCAAGTATTCTCCTTCGAGCATCATTACCCTCCGTGCCTCTGCCGGAAAGGGCTATCGTACGGCAAATGCATGGGCAGAGAATGTGCCGCTGATGGCAAGTGGCAGACGGTTTTATAGCGATGGTGAGACGAACAACAGATTCGGCTTCTTCCGTGAAGAAGCGTGGAACTACGGAGCGTCAGCCAACCTGAACATCCCAGTTGCAGAGAAGTCTCTTGAACTGAATGCGGAATATTACTACACCGACTTCCTCAAGCAGCTCGTTGTGAACACTACTGCAGAGAAATTCATTTTCAGCCAACTCCATGGCAAGAGCTACAGCCACACCTTCCAGATTGATGCTTCGTATCCTTTCTTCGAAGGTTTCAATGCAACGGCTGCTTTCCGCTACAACGATGCCCGGACTACATACGATGGCATCGGACTCAAGCAGCGTCCTCTGACTTCGAAATACAAAGGTTTGCTCACTCTATCCTACAAGACTCCGATGGAACTATGGCAGTTTGATGTGACTGGTCAGTTGAATGGCCCAGGACATTTCTACTACATCCTTGACGGTTATGCCTTGGATAATAGGCACTCTGCATATCCTGCCCACTTCCAACTTCAAGCGCAGATTACACGCGAGTTCCGCTATTTTAGCATATATGTTGGAGGCGAGAATCTTACAAATTACAAAATAAAGAATCCTATAGTAGGAGCCTCCAACCCATGGCTGCCAACCTTCGATGCTACGCAGGTGTGGGGACCTATTGAAGGCGCAATGTTCTACATTGGGGTAAGACTGAAAATATAAAAGCACAAATACAAAAATGAAAAAACTCTTTCTTCTCGCCTTTATGGCACTCGGTACACTCACAGTCAGTGCTGCAGACAAAACTGTTGATACTCTCGTGGTGACTACAACTCCTGCTATGCACTGCGCAGGTTGTGAAAACAAGATCAAGTCAAACATCCGCTTCGTCAAGGGCACAAAGAAAATCGTAACTTCTGTGCCAAAACAAACTGTAACCATCATTTACGACAATAAAAAGACCTCTTTCAGTGATTTCGTTGCCGCTTTCAAGAAAATAGGCTATGATATAAAGCGTAAATAAGAATTCAGGGATAACTTGTGCGTCGTTCCGTCGTTGTTGGCAAATTCTCTCAGAAATTATTTGTGGTATTCCTTGATTTAAATAGTTAAATAAAGTTAAATAGTGTTAAATTGGGGGGTGGAGAGAAAAAAGTTTAAGCAATATACCACATATATGAAATAAATGTTGTAATTTTGCAGCCCGAAATAGCCCTATATGAACGTTTTACGTTCGGGAAACTTTGTGCTCATACGCATGATACTGTATAATCCATGACAGGTATTTATATATAATAATGTGTGAAATGAGGAAATCAAAGCGGCTATACAACTCATACTGACAAAAAATAAAATAAAAATAATAATAAAAAAGTACAACTATGCCTACAATTTCACAATTGGTAAGAAAAGGTCGTAAGGCATTGGTAGACAAGAGTAAATCACCAGCTCTTGATTCTTGTCCACAGCGTCGCGGTGTTTGCGTACGTGTGTACACTACCACTCCTAAAAAGCCTAACTCAGCTATGCGTAAGGTAGCTCGTGTTCGTTTGACAAACCAGAAAGAGGTTAACTCTTACATCCCAGGAGAAGGCCACAACCTTCAGGAGCACTCTATCGTGCTCGTTCGCGGTGGACGTGTAAAGGACCTCCCAGGTGTACGTTACCACATCGTTCGCGGTACTCTTGATACTGCAGGTGTTGCTAACCGTACTCAGCGCCGTTCAAAGTATGGTGCTAAGCGACCAAAGGCTAAGAAGTAATAGCCATTACCTATTTCGCAAGCTCACTTGCGAAGGCTAAAGGTTAAAAGCTATAGGCTAAAGGTTTGGCTGCGCAATCCGCAAGGTTGCCATTAGCCTTTACCCTTTAGCTTTTAGCCTCAAGTTTCGCCAACGAAACTTGAACGAATGAAAATCTGTTTTGCTAAGGAAAAGATACTGAGATGGTTGAGTAAGTGGCAAGCGAGCCGCTGAAGACAGTCGAAACGACAACCTTTAGCAATTTTATTCATAACAATGGCATTTGTGGACGGTGCAGATCCGACCCTCCAAAGCCGACAAAAGCAAAACAAAACAAATAAAATGAGAAAAGCTAAACCAAAGAAGCGCGTGGTTCTTCCAGATCCAGTCTTCAACGACCAGAAGGTCTCAAAGTTTGTGAACCACCTTATGTACGATGGTAAGAAGAACACTTCTTACGAAATCTTCTACAAGGCTCTCGAAATCGTAAAGAGCAAGATGCAGAATGTTGAAAAGTCTGCTCTCGAAATCTGGAAGCAGGGTCTTCAGAACATCACTCCTCAGGTAGAGGTTAAGAGCCGCCGTATAGGTGGTGCTACTTTCCAGGTGCCAACAGAAATCCGCGCTTCTCGTAAGGAAAGTATCTCAATGAAGAACATGATCGGCTACGCTCGCAAGCGCTCAGGCAAGTCTATGGCTGACAAGCTCGCTGCTGAGATCATGGACGCATTCAACAACCAGGGTGGTGCTTACAAGCGCAAGGAAGATATGCACCGTATGGCTGAGGCTAACCGCGCATTCGCACACTTCCGTTTCTAAATTTTAAACTTTAACCTTTAATCTTTAGACATTAAACTTTAAACCTTAAACTTTAAACTTTAGGAAAAAATGGCAAAGCAAGACTTACATCTTACGCGTAATATCGGTATCATGGCACACATCGATGCCGGTAAGACTACTACGTCAGAGCGTATTCTTTACTATACAGGTAAGACTCACAAGATTGGTGAGGTGCACGAAGGTGCAGCTACAATGGACTGGATGGCTCAGGAGCAGGAGCGTGGTATCACTATCACATCTGCTGCTACTACTTGCCAGTGGAAGTATAACAACAAGACTTACAAGATCAACCTCATCGATACTCCGGGACACGTTGACTTTACTGCTGAGGTAGAGCGTTCACTCCGTGTACTCGATGGAGCCGTTGCTACTTACTGTGCAGTAGGTGGTGTTCAGCCACAGTCAGAGACTGTATGGCGTCAGGCAGACAAGTATAGCGTACCTCGTATGGGTTACGTTAACAAGATGGACCGTTCTGGTGCTAACTACTACGACTGTCTCCGTCAGATGAAGGA
>JAZRXS010000158.1:0-22278 GCA_045600325.1 Prevotella sp. | reverse complement strand
TGTGTACAATGCCAGGGATAGGAGTTATTCTCAGCAAAGCTTGCTGCTCATTCTTCTCGAAGTTTTCGAATATCGCAGCTTCTTTTGTTCCTGCCCATTGCTTACGGTAGGTCTGCAGAAGCTGGTAGCGTTCAGCAGCCGTCATATTAGAATTGTTCTTACAAAACTGATAATATTGCTTTGCAAGGAGAGCACCTTCAGGAAGATCCTTGTATTCTTCAATAAATCCAGGCAGGTTCTGGTTGCCTTTGTTTACATTCCAATTTTGAGCCAGATAAGCACAAGCCCTGCGATTACCCTTTGCCTTGTAATAGTTATACAGGCGTTCCTGCTGGTAAGCTTCAATGCCCATCAGCGAGAGAATGTCACGGTTGAATATCTCTGAACCAGAACCTTCCTTTATAATCATGGTCCAATCGTCAGTCTTTGTGTTGGCGAGAATATCCATGTCGGCAAAGGCTTCTGCAAGATAGTAGTCAGCAGTCTTAGCTATTCTGAAGTGCAAAGAATGGTAGCCACGGTAAATGGCGAGGTTGAAGATAGCGTATGCCACCTTGTCCTTGCTTTTCATTGTCTCGGTTTTCTTCAGAAGTCTCTTTCCAACCATCTCCGCAGAATCTGGAGCCAGTTCGTCCATTATCTCCACCCTTTTGAATTCCGCCTTAAGCAGACTGGCGTATGCTTTCTCACTTTCCGACTTCTTGGAAATCTTGTCAAGGATCTTAAGGCAAGTCTGGGGGAGGTCTTTCTTCATTGCCTCGTCATAGTCCTTCCACAAAGAAGACAACTGACCGTTGCCCTGCGCTTTTGCAAGCAAAGGACAAAGCAAAAATAATGCAACAGTAATCAGTACAAAGATTATTCTCTGGTTAAACATAGCTTTAAGTTTTTTTGTTATTCAAATTTCGCTTTGCTCAATTTGAGGGTAATGGATTTTTGTAAGGATTTTCGTTTGGATGTCGAGCGAAGCGATCCTTCAAAGAGCCTTTTTAAAGCGAGGTATTCGAGCGCATTTTGGCAAGGATTTTATTTGAGGATTTTATCTTTACTAAAATCTATAACAAAAATCTTGACTGAAAATTCGCTCCAGTTCGTCGCTCTAAGGAACGATTTTAGGAGGATCGCCTAACGGCTCGAAATCTAAACTAAAATCTTTATGAAAATCTATCTTTAGAGCGAACTAATAATCGCTCCGCCCTGTGCCTGAAGCTTTATCTTGAGCTTTCCGTTCTTGTCTGTCTTGACAGTCTGGTTCATTTTCCAATCATCGTGGAGAGTCACGGTTTGTTTCTTTCCGATGAATGACAAGTCAAGGTTGAGAGTAAGTTCTTCCTTTGTGCCGTTCAATGCACCGACATACCACTTGCCGCCACTCTTTCGGGCGATGACTGCGTATTTGCCTGGATAGCCGTCAACATAAAGTGTCTCTTCCCACTTGCAAGGCAATGTCTTGAGCCAGTCAAGCTTTTCTTGTTCAACATCCTGAAGGTTGTTCGGATACATGGCAACACACTGCACAGCCGTCTGCATCGTTATGCCGGAAGCCATCTCGAAGAGGTCTGTTGTCTGGCGTGCATGGCGTGACTTGTTGTCCTTGCTCATGAACTTATTCATGATGACACCGCCCCAGTCCATTGAAGCTGATGCGTTGCGGCAGAATGGATGTAGCGTGAGGTCGAACGGTTCGCTCTTTGCAGCACCTTCGCCGAAGAACACATTCTCAGAGGCGAGAACGGCTTCGCTTGCCACAAAGTTCGGATACATCCTTTCCCAACCGCGAGGAATCGTACAACCATGGAATACAACCTGAATGCCGTATTCGTTTGCGTCGGCAAGGATGTCTTCGTAGAGCTGCATTGTAGGCTGTTTGTCGCCAGCGAAGAAGTCCACCTTTATGCCCTTGATGCCAATGGACTTCATCCACTTCATTTCGCGATGGCGGTTTGCTGCCGTATTCATTCCGTTGCGAGGAGTCTGTGGAGCGTCACTCCAATGGCCGTTGCTGTTGTACCAAAGCATGAGCGAAACACCCTTGCTCTGTGCATATTTTGAGAGTTCTGCAATCTTGTCGCGACCAATCTTCTCGTCCCACCAGTTGTCCACCAATACATACTCGTAGCCCATTGCTGCCGAGAGGTCTATCATCTGCTTCTGCACATCGTAGGTGATGTTGTCGTCCTGCCAGATAAGCCAGCTCCAAGTGTAGCGGCCGTTCTTGTAGTTTGTGGAAGCTTCGAACACTTCATCCACAACGTCATACTGGATAGTGGTCTCCGTGATTGGTTTCAAGGTCTTGCCCAGTGTTATCGTGCGCCATGGGGTAGGCTGAGGAAGTGACAGACCTGGAGTAGCATTGCCAAGTCCGTTCATTTCGCCGTCCATAGGGAAAGCTATCGAATAACCGTTCCTTGCATCCCAATCGCTGAGGTGAGAGCCGCAGTAAGTGCCGTTCACGCCAGTCTCGGAGATGAGCACCCAACCGTCTTCGCCCTCATGGAAGAGGCAAGGGAAGGTGTAGCCGTGACCGAAGGCAGAGCGCTGTGCCACTGGAGCATCCTTCGTGTAGCCTTCCTCATAGCTTGGCTTTGTGTGCATCCAGCCCACCATCGGATCGCTCTGTGGAGTGATGAAGGTCGTTGTGTTGTCAGGAAGCTTGAAGGAAGAGAGTTCCTTCGTGATGACAAGGCTGCGCACGTCGTCACGCTGCTGTGGGATGATGTAGCGGAAAGCCACGTCATTGTTTGACACCTGGAACTCCACGTCATACTTGTATCTGTCGGCTGTCTCAAGCGAAATCACCAACTTGTTTGCCTCGTAGCTGATGTGCTGCGCCTTCGCATTGCGCATCTCGTACTGCTTGCTGACAGTTTCCTTCTTGTTTCCTTTCACGGTAAGTCCCTTGCTCCAGTCGCTCTTGTTAGTGATAAAACCGAGCTGCGACGTTTCTATCATCTGCTTGCCGTCGAGGGAAACGGAGTAGTTCATCCTTCCGTCAGCCACGTTTGTGTTCACTACGAGGCAACCGTCAGGAGATGTCACACTGTATTGCTGCGCCATTACGGAGGCAGCAGAAAGGAGGAATGAGATGCTGAGAATAAGATTTTTCATTGTTGTTATTTTGATTTTCAGTTTGCAAAAATACAATTTTTAATTGTAACGAGCAAGATATAAGTCCTAAATGTGCCAATTATTCAGTATTTTTAACTGTTTTTTTGCAAGTAAGTATGTAAGTAAGTAAGTTTTTGCCACTACCCCCGAGCCTTACTCACATACTTACTTACAAATTTTGTTACCCTGATAATCAACAACAAATGACTGATACTATTTTGTCAATCATGACGCTTTTTGGGAGATCTCTATGAGTTACGGATCAAAACTATGGCAGTTTTGATGTAAAACTCATAGACTTTTGATGCAAAACTCATGGAGTTTTTACCCAAAACTCATAGAGTTTTTTTACCAGTTCCTAACCGCCATATTATCAAACAGTTACAAAGGGACGATTTTTTGCAAAGAAAACGTCCCGAACCATTGATACTATTTTGTCAAATTCTTACTTACAAAATATATAACTCCCTCACGCCGTAAGCCTAACGACAAACTTCGTGCCGTGTCCTTCCTTGCTGTGAACTTCTATTTTGGACTTGTGGAGTGACATTATACGCTGTACGAGCGCCATGCCTATTCCGTGTCCTGCCTCTCTCTTGTTGTCGCCACGATAAAACATGTTGAAGATGTTCTGTTTCTCCGCATCACTCATTCCGATGCCACTGTCTTCAAATGTCACGGAGAGCTCGTCCGTTGTCCTTATGGTGACAGTGGAAGTGTGGTTGTAAGAGTATTTGCAGTTGTTTTCCATCAGATTGCGGAAAGCCAGGTCGAGAAGATAACGGTTTGCCATAACGCTGACAGTTTCGTCTGATTCCGGTTCATCGACAAAGGCTATGTTGATGTGGTAATCGGACTTTGCACGGAGCAGTCCTTCTGCCACATCCATAAGGAGCTCATCGATGCGGATGGACTCCATCTTTATCTGCGAAGCATCATATTCAGCCCGAGCAAGGTTGAGAAGTCCGATGATGGTATCAGACATGCGTGAAGTGTCGTCGAGAGCGCGACTGATGCGGTTTTGGTAGTCTTCTGGCGTACGCTCCTTCTGCAAGGCAAGTCCCAGCTCTCCCATGATGGCGGCAAGTGGTGTGCGGAGCTCGTGCGATACATTGCTTGCAAACATCTTTTGTGCCGTCAGGGCGCGTTCTATCGGACGGATTGTCAGTGTGGCAAGTACGTAGCCAACGATGGTCATCAGTACGATGGACGCAAGGAAAATTATCAGAAGGGTGTTGCGAAGAGCTATCATGTTTGCTTCTCCATAACCATCGTGGGCAGCGGCTGTGATGATAAAAGATTCACCAGGACCTTCCCCCATCCCCTTCCTTTCAGGACGGGGTGATATTACCTCGCCTATTGAATGTTCTGTTAGGGGTTTTGTATCTACTCCCCGTCCTGGAAGGAAGGGACCGGGGGAAGGTCTGTATAATATTCCAACTGCCTGATAACCCTTTTCCACCTCTATCTCCATCTCGCCTTTTTCGCCGATTTGCCGAATCATCTCTGGCGTTTCCTTCACGATGTCATGCTCCGCAGCATCATGGTAAAGCATCTGGAAATCAGAAGTATATACCGCCACTTCCACCTCGTTGATGAACTGCGTGTTGTTCAGGTAAATATGCTGCATGGTTTTTGCATTCACCTTCTTTTCGAGAAAGAGATTTGCCTTGGTGATGGCTTCTGAGCGCAGAGTGCCTTGGAATGACTCATGGCGCGCCCTGTCGCTCACCATGTAGATGATTATGAGCGATGTCACAAGTACTACCGACATAAAGAATGTGTACTTGAGGGTAAGTAGAAGTCTGTTATTCTTCATCATTAGTGAGAATGAAACCGACACCCGGCTTTGTGTGAATCAGTTTAGGAGAAAAATCCTTGTCTATCTTTCGACGGAGATAGTTGATATAGACATCGATGAAATTTGTGCCAGTATCAAAGTGCGTATGCCAAACGTTGTCCTGTATCTCAGCACGACTCACCACTCTTCCAGCATTTTCCATCAGATACTGAAGAAGGGCAAACTCCTTTGGGGTAAGATGGATTGGCACACCACTGCGCGTACATTCGTGCTTGGCAAGGTCCATTGAGAGGTCAGCATACTCAACCCCCTCCCTCTCAGGGAGGGTTGGGGTGGGTCTCCTCCTCAACAGCACGGCAATCCTTGCCAACAACTCACGGAAGTCAAACGGCTTTGTCATGTAATCGTCAGCACCGGCATCGAACCCTTCAAGTTTGTCGTCCGTGGTTCCGAGGGCGGTAAGCATGAGAATCGGCACATTGGGCTTTTCCTTCTTGATTTGCTTACAGAGCTCTATGCCATTCATTCCAGGCAGAATGATGTCGCTGATGATGAGACTGATGCTTTCACGGTCACTCTTCAAGAGTCGCAAAGCCATCTCTGCATCATACGCCAACAGCACATGATGTCCAGCTTCCTCAATGCCTGTCTGGAGCAATGACGCAAGCCTCTGATCGTCTTCTATGATTAAAATGGTACTCATTATGGGGGCAAAATTAATAATAATTTTTTAGAATTGTGCATTTGGGGTATTAGAATTTCATTAGATTTCTCTATCTTTTCTTGCACAATCAAAAGAAAAGTGTTGTTTTTGCACCATCATTTCGTAGGAAAAGTGTATATTTTGTGTACTTAATTTATAAGAAAAGTGTATCAACAGATGCTTAAACGCAAGATTACCAACAGAATAGAGTCTTTTCTAAAGACTACATAACAAAGCTTACGTTGTGAGTAACGAGTATCGTACATTCACTGACGGTCCAATCACTTACATGCCAATATATAATGTCATGTACTTGCTACCTGAGAGTGGAGTAATCGGTGAGTGGTAGAGTTTCTTTCGTCTAATATGAACCAGATGTGTTGTTAGAATATCATTAGAATTTGCTTATTTTATTGCGCAAAATAAACTCACATTTCGTGCAGTGCTTAACACCGCCTATCGTGACCACAAGATCAAGGAAAATCCTAACGGTTTTCTTGACAGAATTGATACGATACCTACGGAGAAGGAACATTTGACAGAGCATGAATTCATTAATAATGTTATTTCTCAATGCTGTTAATCGAATCTAATAAAATCAAGGCATCAACGAGATAAGTCGCTGGTGCCTGTGATGTTTTTATGCTCCGAAAGGCAAATTGGTTTATTCTAAATACCCTTCAATCGTTCAATTTCTGCAGCTATTTCGTCAACAACCTCTTTGTTAGCAATAACTTCTTTCTGACTATAAACAATAAAGACTTTACCTCCAAATCTTTCTGTAAAATCATCAAAGCTAACTTTCATTCGCTCAGATAATGAGTAACCACCAAAATTAGCATTTGCGGTAACAGGTTTGATTTGGATACCGAACTGGTATTGTCCAACCTTCGCTACATAATCAATATCTCCTGCATGATCAAGCTCTGGATCGCTCTCCTCGAAGATTACGTCTTTGAACTTCTTAGCAAGATTATCGTTGACTACCGACTTTTCACGGATATAACCGTCATAGGTGCGATTGATTGTCACGTTGTAAACATAGTCAACACAATCTTGAAGTGTTAAGCTATGAAAAGCTTCTTCCCATTCGGGAATTACGAACTCTTGAATCTTGTTGTATAACCGTTCGCCCAATTCCTCAAGGCTTTCCAATGTTACCTTTGTAGCTTTCTTGGGGAGCTTTCAATTGGAATTGCTACAATTTTCATACCAACTTGATTGCACTACATATGCAGCACTTCCATAAGCACTAAGACCTACTTCGTCATTGATAAGGAAACAATGTTCATGCCAATCTTTACCAAATTCACTCAGTTCTTGGCTTTCGGGCCATTGTACTACAAGTAATCCTGCATCGGTCAACCACTGTTTTTCATAACTACCAGAGTACAATTGTAATTTTAACTCACTCATTATACAAAAGAACCTCTTTCTAAGGCAGCATCAGGGTTGTACCATGTGGCATTAATAAAGTTTTGAATCTCTACCAAGAATGCCTTCATTACATCGAAACTGATTGGATTGTTATGATGTTGGGCTTTGATTTCTTCATATACGCTCCTCTTCTCATAGGGAAGTCGTCTCGCATGCCGCAACAGGAAAACATTGTCAATACTGGTCAAACGTGTATCCTCCGGAGTCATATCCAAGTACTCAACCAATGTGTAATATTTAGAGATTGGACATCCCTGCTTAAGACGAGCAGCTGTTCCGGCACATTCTTGGAACATAGTTTTGTCATAGTTAACTTTGCACTCTGCGGCCAATACGGCAAGGAATAAGCGACCATCAATAGTCTTACTTGCATCAAAATTCTGATCTGTAGAGAATTTATAGAAGAAAGATTTGCCGATTGCGAAGTCTTGATCCTTGTCCTTAATCATAATCTGCGGTTTATCCAAAGTTTGAATACTAGATGGACAGAATGATAACGACATAAAGCTTGTATGGGAGCCAGTTTCTAACTCGTAATTGTTTGGCAGATTGCTCAGTAGTTTAGGAGTAACAAGATAAGGAAGAAATTCTTCGATTACACTATTGTCCAGTTTGAGCTGACCCTTTTGTCTTTTCAAAAAGTCGCTACCTCTACGTGCTACAAGCTCGACTTCAAGATAATCTTTGTATTCATTCAATAACCTCACCAAGTCCGTAAGGTATTCGGCACCTGTTGTTTGTAAGTTATTGATACTATTTATCCATTGCTCGTAAGCAGAATATGCCTCTCTAAGAAGGTCCCTATCTGCAGCTGCTTTGGGATTGTCTATTGCAGCGAGAAGTTTTTCTTTGTGTGGAAACTGTATCATATTGCTATTAAAATAGGAGATTCGTATGTTCTATTATATCTGTTTATTAAGATTTCAATATCAGGTTTGTCCTCTTCTGCTACATTCGGCAACGCAGCTTCAAGATGATCAATACCAATAGATTCGAATTTTTCGACATCAGGATGGTCGTTGTTTAAAGATACCTTTTTGATGATTAAAATGTCTTCTATAATCTTTTCTCCATATCTATTGCCAAACGAGCGGAAACAGGAATCTTCTAACTCTAAACCTTCTATTGATTCAACCAGGTCCTTTACGATGGCAGAATTGTAAAATGCAACTTTACGAACATTTGAGGTTCTGCCTACAACCCAAATCATTCGTCCACCCTCTTTCAAAGCATGCATACAACTATGTAATACATGTCCCATGTCAATAGCATATTGGATTACAGTCTTAAAACGATTCTGTCTATTTTTCCTATTTGAACCGATCTCGCTATTTGCAACTTGAAGAAGGTTGTAATCAAAACATTCCACTATGCCTCGATAATTTTGGTGATAATTAAAGACATTTATGTATGGAGGACTCGTAATCATCAGGTCAACATTACCTTGGCAAGTAGTATTAATACTTCTTGCATCTGCCCAGTTAGCTTGAATGATATTATTAGCATGCGGAAGTTCGTATAACTTTGTCTTCAACGTATTAATATTCTTTATTAGTGAATCGCGAAGAGAAAGTTTTTTGTCTTTCTCACAAAGGAAAAGTACATTAAGCACAAATGGTAACAAATGTGAAGGTGTGACAGTCTTACAATATGTTGCAAATGCCAATAGGTTCTCATAGGCTTTCCTGTAATCCGTATTATTCGTATACACCATTTTAGCTGTATCCATATCACGAATCAACACGCCAAAGAGTTTTCTGATTTCATTAACAAGAGTATCTCTACCTGTCTTGTCTAGGTTAGAATATTCGTAAAACTTTGACATGGAATGAGCGCTTGGATTTATTTCAAATCCATAACAATCATAACCTAACTTCGTTGCTTCTAACAAGACGGTTCCACTGCCAGAGAAGGGGTCTGCAATAACAAAACCAGATTGAGCAAATTCAGACAAAAGATACTCAATCAACTCTGGAGTGAATTGTCCTCTCCAGTCGAAAACATTAGAACGTGTTTTCTGAGCCACGTCTAATTTATCTTGATTCAAATTGAACTTTCCCATTTTCGTTTATGCGCTTAAGTTCTTCAGTCGGTGGCATTCTTTCCAAACCTTATCTAATTCCTGATGCATCAACTCAAAAGCTAATGCGGGATTTTTTTCTAAAGCTTCTGAAATATTCGGATTTTGTTTCGCCATGATTTCATCCCACATCTCAATCATAGGATATGGAGGAGATGTGACAACCAAGTCGATTGATCTGTCTGCAAGGCAACCCATATTCTGAGATGCAGCAAAATGTATTTTATGATTTGTCGAATTCATTTTAGGGAACTTATAAACCAAATTAGGAACATCAAGAAATAGTCAACGTACATTATTTGTATATTGCCAAACATAGCGTTACACTGATGCAATGCCAAGACAATATATAACCATTTCTGTACAGTTAAAGACGAATTTGTCAGGACATTTTCTGTATTTTTTTATTTGTTAGACTTTTAATTTTACATATGATATAACAATTAATGCAGGTGCAAAATTACTAAAAAAATATGGATTTTCAGCGGTTTGTGGGCTTCGTGAAACGAAAAAACATGAAATTTAACGTTATATTGCCATTTTAATGGCAGAATATGGTTGACATTATGACTTTTTCAGACGTTTTTTAGCAGTAAACAGTGTTATTACTGACACAGAAAAGTGTGGGAAAGCAGTGTTCGTAGAACCCTGTCTTTTTTTGTCTAATGGTTTTCTAATTTCGTTCTAATGGTTCTCTAACGGTGATTCTTTTTATATCATCATACCTTTGCAGCCGAAAATTGACAACCTAAGTAACTATTCAAAATAATTTTTATAACCACATGAACACTAAATATTTTATTAAACGCTAGTTCCATTGGATGAAATTATAAACGCAAGTTGCACGAGTTACACAAGTTTTCTTAGGTGCAACGTAAAATTGTCGTAAAATGACTCGTAAAATTTTATGATTAATTTTTTGGTAATTTTACGTTTAGATATAAACTCAGAGCGTAATTATAAAAATAATTGTGTTCACTTACTTATTGTTTAACTAATTGGAAAAGAAAGGAAACCAAAGAATGATGATTAAGAATCTTTTCAATTTCAAGAAGCCTTCCATGACGAGGGCAGTTTACAACAGCGAGTATGCTCGTTATGCATCTCGCCAGTCGTTGGAGAATGTTTATGAGGCACTCAATACTCATAAGCATGGACTAAGTGAGCATGGGGTGGAAAGTCGCCGCAGGAAGTTTGGCGAGAACATCGTTGTGCACGAGGAACGAACGAATCCGATTAAACTCTTCGTGTCTGCCTTCATAAACCCGTTCATCGGTGTGCTTACTGCGCTGATCATCATCTCGTTTGTGCTTGATGTCTTGTTGGCTGAACCGGGAGAACAGGACTGGACAACCATTATTATAATAAGTACGATGGTAGTGTTCTCTGCCATTCTGCGTTTTGTTCAGGAGTTGAAGGCAGGACGTTCGAGTGATGCTCTGCTGAAGATGGTAAAGAACACTTGCTATGTGGAGCGTGCAAACAATGAGAGCGGTGAGATTCCCGTGGAGGAACTCGTGCCAGGCGACATTGTGTTGCTCAGTGCTGGCGATATGATTCCTGCCGATCTGCGCATCGTTGAAACAAAGGACTTTTTTGTCAGTCAGTCATCATTGACAGGCGAGAGCGACAGTATTGAGAAAGCCCCCCTCCATCTCCCCCCGATAGGGGGAGGGCCCGAAGCTTCTCAGAATATAAGTGTGGTGGATTTAGGGAATTTGGCTTTCATGGGCTCGAATGTGATAAGTGGTACTGCTCGTGGTATAGTATTTGCCACTGGAAACCAGACTTATCTTGGAAGCATTGCAAAGAGCATAGCCGGTCACAGGGCAGAGACAGCTTTCGACAAGGGCATTACGAAGGTGTCGATGTTGCTTATCCGCTTCATGCTTATCATGGTGCCGTTCGTGTTTATGGTGAACGGCTTCACAAAGGGCGATTGGCTCGAGGCATTCATCTTTGCGGTAAGCGTGGCTGTTGGTCTAACGCCAGAGATGCTGCCTATGATTGTTACAGCCAACCTTGCCAAAGGTGCGGTGAAGATGTCGAAGAAGAAGGTCATCGTGAAAGACCTCAACGCCATACAGAACTTCGGTGCCATGAACATTCTCTGTACCGACAAGACGGGCACTTTGACTCGCGATAAGGTGGTGTTGGTAAAGTACATCAATGCTGATGGCAGCGAAGACAGAACACGCAGAATCCTTCGTCACGCATTCTTCAACAGTTACTTCTCCACAGGACTAAAGAACCTGATGGATAAGGCGATCGTGGAACACGTAAAAGCCCCCTCCAACTCCCCCGTAAGGGGAGAGTCTTTAATGGCTTTGGATGTTGATGTAAACGATTATACCAAGATTGACGAGATTCCCTTTGACTTCAACCGTCGCCGTATGTCGGTTGTGCTTGAAGGTAAGGATGGCAAGCGTCAGATCATCACAAAAGGTGCTGTTGAGGAGATGATTAGCATCTGCTCACATTGTGAACTTGACGGAAAGGTTATTCCAATGACTGGCAATATGCGAACGATGGCAATGGATATTGTTCATGACATGAATAACCAGGGTATGAGAGTGCTTGCCGTTGCGCACAGGACCTTCCCCCAGCCCCTTCCTTACAGGACGGGGAGCGATTTCAATAGCGAGCAGAAACTTAAAGACGAAGGATACAAATATGCAAATGTATCTTCTCCCCGTCCTGAAAGGAAGGGGCAGGGGGAAGGTCTGTTGGAGTTTGCTGTTGATGACGAACAGGACATGGTTCTCATTGGCTATCTCGCTTTCCTTGATCCACCAAAGGAATCTGCTGCTGAGGCTATCCGTCAGTTGCATGATGCTGGCGTGGAAGTGAAAGTGTTGAGTGGCGACAATGACGCGGTGGTAAGTACTATCTCTAAGCAGGTGGGCATAACGAACACAGCGTGCATCATTGGCAGCAACTTCGAGCAGATGAGTGATGCAGAAAAGCGCCAAGCCGTTCGTGACAACTGTATCTTTGCAAAGCTTACTCCTCATCAGAAGACTGAAATCATCACGCTTCTTCAGGAACAGGACAATACTGTTGGCTTCCTTGGCGATGGCATCAATGACGCTGCGGCTCTTCGTCAATCGGACATAGGTATCTCTGTTGACTCTGCTGTGGATATTGCCAAGGAGAGTGCTGACATCATTCTGTTGGAAAAGGATCTCATGGTGTTGGAACAAGGTGTTCTCTCTGGTCGCGAAACTTTTGGCAACATCATCAAGTATGTGAAGATGACGGCTTCAAGCAATTTCGGAAATATGTTCTCCGTACTTGCTGCCTCTGCCTTCCTGCCGTTCCTTCCAATGCTTAGCATCCATCTGCTCATACAGAATCTGCTGTATGATATTTCGCAGACGGCAATTCCGTTCGACAAGATGGACAAGGAGTTTCTGCTTAAGCCACGCCGTTGGGACAGCAGTGACATTGCTCGCTTCATGATTTTCATTGGACCGATCTCAAGCATCTTTGACATTGCTACATATCTGCTTATGTGGTACGTCTTCGGATGCCAGTCAGAAGAGATGCAGACTTTGTTCCAGAGCGGTTGGTTTATTGAGGGATTGCTCTCGCAGACGCTCATCGTTCACATGATCCGCACTCGTCGCATTCCGTTCATCCAGAGCAATGCCGCATGGCCTTTGATGCTTATGACCTTCGTTATCATGGCTATTGGTGTCGCTATTCCGTTCACTCCGTTCGGAGCTTACATCGGTCTCATGCCTCTGCCACTGAGCTACTTCCCATGGCTCGTTGCCATCCTCCTCAGCTACTGCGTGCTGACGCAGGTAATCAAGCAGTGGTACATCCGTAGATTTGGTAAGTGGCTATAGATCAATCATTCCCCTCTACTCTCATTATTAGTGGGTAGAGGGGAATAAAATACCCATTTTTGAGTATTGTATATTTCACGAGAACTGAGTAATTTTGCACCCTGAAAACGATAAAACTTTTATACACTGTGTACACAACTATCAAATGGAATCTTCTTGCAGTTACCCTCTGCTGGGCAACTGTCGGCATGGCGCAAGAGGACAACGCATTGAAGCCAAAGCCTGAGGCTGGCATGGAACTGACCACTGAAGTGCAAGCCACAACAAGCGGCGACGTGAACTTCACAAACCTTCTCCGTCTTAATGCGTCCGTTCCCTTAAGCCGAAACCTTAAGCTGGAGGCTGCCTCGCTTTCCACTTACATGACGGCAGCAGAGAGTATTGGTGGCGATATGCAGACATTCTCGAACCTTGATGCCGGCAATATCCCCTTCGCCCTCAGCGTATGTGACGTGGAATGGCAGATAGACGAACATCAGACGCTCTATGCAGGTATTAGAAACATGAATGAGGACTATTTCACAAGTCCTGTAACATCGCTCTTCACGAACAGTACGTGCGGCATATTCCCTACCATCAGCGCAAACTACCCGATAGCCAACTATCCAGTGGCTTCCGTGGGCGTGCATTACAGGTACGAAAACGTAAACGAAAACGAAGACGAAAACGAAAAACGTGGCAAGCGTTTTGCTGTGCAAGCGTCTGTTTATAACGGTGTCGGCTACAATCGTTTCTGCGGTCGCGAGAATGTTTTCCGTGTCTGTCCGAAGAGTGACGGTGTGTTCGCTCTTGCACAGACGGAATACGAGCGCAATGGAAGCGGCTATTACCTTGGCGCGTGTGGACGTTATGGCGATTCTTCTGAAGGTGGTAAACGATTGTTTTCCACTGCATTATGGGGATATACGGAACAACGACTGTCGCATAATCTCTCCCTTATTGCAAGCTATTCCCATGCCTTCGCCTCTGCTGAATGTTCAGACTTCGTAGGCATAGGCGGCAAATGGTCATTAGGGAAAGCGGAACTCGGTGTCTTTCAGGACTATGCCAGCTTCAGCGAATGCAAGGAATGGGCAACGGAACTGACCTGTCGCATCAGTATCTCGCAGCACCTCCAGATACAACCTACAGCTCATTTCATCGTAACCGGAAACAAGACACAATCCGCCGCCCTGCTTCGTGCTATATTTTCATTGTGAGACTCTGTGCGTAATTGGCTTTAAGACAGAAATTCTTCTGGCGTCAAAACCTTGTCAACAAGGTCTGCTTGAGCACGGTTCTCTAATAATTCTATGATGATGTTTGTGTCAAAGAAAACTCTCATACTCCGTACTTCTTGTTCAGATATTCGTCTTTAAGCTCCTTCTCTGTCATTGCTGACTCTGCGAATATTCCGCGCAGATGGCTCAAGGAATGCCTGCTATTAGTAGTTGCTTGCGGTGTTGTCACCTGAAACTGCGTTATAAGCATTTCCAGATGTTTCTGTAACCATTCTTGCACAGCAGCATCGTCCTTAAATGCTGGACGGATTCTGTTTATTGCAGCATCATTGAAAGAGAAACTATATGTGCACATGATAAAACTCTGTTAGTTGATAATTATTTTGTTTTTTCGCAGCAAAGGTAAGTAATTATTTGAATATACAAAAGGAAATTAATATAAACTTTGTTAAAGTCTCTAAATTGGGTAACTATATGAGTGGATAATTTAAGTAATAGATAGCCGTTTTTCGCTTTTTTATCGTTCAAAACCAACATTTTAATAATAAAACGCACTTTTCTGCAAAAGATTTCCTAACTTTGCACCCAAAGAATTAGCTATACTATGCCAGAGATCAGTAGATTTTATGGTATCGTGATCAAAATGTTTTACGACGACCATAACCCTCCACACTTTCATGTGGAATACAACGAATACAAAGCCATCATAACGATCGAAGATGGCATTGTGGAAGGAAAACTTCCTCGCAGAGCATTAAACCTCGTATATGAGTGGCTTGATCTTCATAAATCAGAATTGCAGGGCAACTGGAATAGAATTGAAAATGGCGAGACTTTGGTAAGAATTTCTCCTTTAGGTTAATTACTATGGTTTGGATTACATCGGCAAAACATATTGAAGATTATCGCATAGCACTGGTCTTCAATGATGGTGTTGAGAAGGAAGTTGATCTTTCTTCTTACCTTTACCGTAAGCCTTTTGAGAAGCTTAGGGACATAGAAGTTTTCAATAACTTCGCCCTTGACTCCTGGACATTAACCTGGGATGACGGAAATATCGACATCGCACCCGAAAGCCTTTATGAAATGGCAGATTGTTCTATAGGCATTGTTGCGGAGGATGATAGTCCTGGATACGGGGAATGATTACCCCTTAACAGAAAGAAAATATTAATAAAACATAATGTAGAACTCAAAAATTCAATTTAAGTCCTCGCCTCGGCTTGGACACTACGAAACAGACATCAAATACAACTGAACGGTGAGCAGCAATCCTCATGCAGGAACTCTCACACTCTTCCCCTCTATGTGAGTTAATGCCTCTGACTCAGCCCTTTAGTGACTAAACAGAGGCAACAATTACTAACCCAAGGGAAGCGTACTTGTTCGATTCTTAACATATACTTGAGCAAACTGCTCTTGTTCTCTTCAGACGAAAACGACCAACTTTCATGTAACGAGAATAAGCAGCGGTGGGTTCACGTTCCGTATGGAGCGTGGACTTCTCCGTGCATATCCGTTACAAAGGTTACTTGGTCGTGCCTGTCTGAAGGATAAGCGTCGGAGAAGTTCGCGCTCCTTCTTTTATTCTTACACTTTCAATGAAAAGATTTCTTTTATCTCTTGTTGCGATAGTCATTACGAGTGTATGCTTCGCGCAAGATATTATTGTACAAAAGGACGGAAGTACTATACAGGCAAAAGTCACTAAGGTGACACAATCTGAGGTTGAGTACAAGAAGTTCAACAACCAGAATGGCCCAACTTATACAATAAGCACAAAGGATTTGCAATGCATCAACTATCAGAATGGTACAAAGGATA
The DNA here is from genome assembly GCA_045600325.1 of Prevotella sp. Taxonomy (GTDB): domain Bacteria; phylum Bacteroidota; class Bacteroidia; order Bacteroidales; family Bacteroidaceae; genus Prevotella. The sequence goes on along the minus strand of JAZRXS010000158.1, from coordinate 6,251 downwards.
CATTTGTCTCGCCTAACTATAATCCAAGCATTGTGACGAATGAGACGGCAACACAGTTCTCTAAGGATCAGGAGTTACTGAAACTTTACAATCAAACGAAAGACCCTATGATTAAAGCGAAAACATTGGAGACAATAGGTTGGATTGCTGGAGGCGCAATTACTGCATTCGGCGCTTTTTTGTGTATTGCAGGCCCTGATTTAGAGATAAATGAAGGAGAACTTTATTATTTAGGACCATTAACAGCTGGCATTGGTGTGGCGACATGGGCAGGTTTTTATTTTGTAGGTAAGCATGTTGAAAAGAAGTCGCAGCTATCAGTTCAATCTTCCCCAATCTACCAGCAAGAATTCAAAGTCGGCAAGAACGACCGTTTGATGGTAGGTGTTGATATGCTGAAAGACAACACACGCAGAAACCAAACCTTAGGTCTCGGTGTTTCGTATAACTTCTAAAAGTCAGATCAATGAAACAGATTTTATCAATAACAATCATCGCTGTTAGTCTCTTTGTCAGTTCATGTTCTTCACTTAGAAGTGGTGGCAATGGTATTACAGGCACAGAGATAGCAACTTATACGGAAAGTATAAACCGATTTGACCTTGATGTTGACGCACAAGGTATAACTTATACGATAGACATCTCTACCCAGGAAGGAAAGATAAAACTGAATGGTCTCTCTCTTGCTCAGGCGCAACAACTTGCACTTGAAGAGGCAGCCATCAAGAACAACTGCGCTCGTATCATCTCTCCTAAGTTCTCACACCTGAAGAAAGGCAAGCAGATTCTTCGTGTAACGGTATTTGGCTTCCCTGCAAGATACAAGAACTCTCAGAAAACTGCAACTCCAGACAGAGAGCCAAAGAAAAACAATGTCATTATTGTGAAGTAACTGAGGTGAGTTGTGGAACTTTTTTGAGTTCCGTTATTGCCTTTCAATCATAGTAATCTGCTTGTTTTAGGATGGTCGCAACTGCGACCATCCTAAAGTACAAATTTTTGTTATATACAACCATGTAAAAACATTCATGGTATTCACGGAATGCCCTGTTTATGGGTAATCTCGTACCGTGAATAGGCGAGATGTATATAAGAAGTGTTCACGATTCCTGGGTATTCACGGTAAATTTAATCCCTAACAACCATCTGCGTACTTTCCCCCCCACTTATAAAAACATTGTCATGAATATCGGTAGAAGGGTGGTTTCTGTATCTTTGCGCATATCCTTAGTGTAAACAAGGTATCTGTTGCCGACGTGTTCTGAGAATTTCTTGCAGAACTCATCAAGTGATTTATGGGTTTTATACCCAGAAGACTTCACTTCTAAAGGCCAGAGTTTGTTTCCGCGTGAAAGTAGGAAATCTACTTCATACAAATGGTTTGATGTTTCTGACTGCCATGTGTGGTAGAATAGTTTATTGCCTGATGCTGTCAATATCTGTGCCACAATATTTTCGTAAACATATCCCAAATCTGCCGATAGTTTGTCACTGAGCAGTTTCTGGTATATGATATTCTCTGTCGTGCTCTTGTCCCAGAATGCCAATGTGATAAATAGTCCTGTATCGTTCATGAACATCTTGTATTGGTTCATATTCTCATGTAGTGACAGCCCTACACTTGGACTATCAGCATGGTGAGAAAATACCACTACCTTTGAATCCTCCATGTCCTGAAGGATTTCTTCTATTCGTTCGTTCTTTTCGTTCGGTATCACGCTACTGACCTGATACCTTGACGCATTGCGACTAAGCTGACCGGGAATGGCATAAAACATTCGTGTTGCCCTTCCTGTGGGATCTATCTTGCGGAAATCATCGGCATACAACTCTATGATTTCGCGTTTAACGGCATCAACACTTTCCAGGTTATTTGTGTCAAGTAGGGTGCTTACTGCTTTTGGCATGCCACCGACAATCATATACTGACGGAAGTCGCGCATTAGTTTTCGTACCACTCCGTCACCAAGTGACTGTCGTCTGTCAAAAGCCTCACGGAGCATCGGTACGCTCACCTCGTCAGAGAGTGCCCAACGAAACTCTTCGTAATCCATCGGGTGTAATGTCATTCGGGTTTCTTCGCTTGGAATACGTATGCCATTGATGTTTTTCTTTATTGAGATTAGCGAGCCTGTCTCAATATAGTCATAACGATGGTCTTTTACCAGTTTGCGTATAGCCTGACGAGCTAAAGGGCAATCCTGTACTTCGTCAAATATGATGCACGATTTCCTTGTTTCCAACTTTACACCATAATGCAATTGAAGGGAGAAGAAAAGGCTGTCAAGATTTGAAATGTCTTTGAACAAGTCCTTCACCTCCTGCGATGCTTCTGTGAAATCTATCAATATGTAAGATTCGTATTCGTTTTTTGCAAACTCTTCGGCTATAGTTGATTTTCCAACTCGGCGAGCGCCTTGTATCAGTAGCGCTGTGGCTCCATTGCGTTCTTGTTTCCACTGCAACATTTTTCCGTAAAGTTTACGTTTAAATACTCTTGAATCCATAATTAAGTAACTTCAAAATAATTTTTATAATCACAATGAACACTAAATGTTTCTATTAAACGCTATATTGGATGAAATTATAAACGCAAGTTTCACGAGTTACACAAGTTTTTCGCAGATGAAATAATAGTAACACAAGTTTTCTTTGTTTATGGTGGAAGAAAAGACTTGCGTACCTTTAAAAACTATGGTATCCGAACTCGTGTCACTTGTGAAACTTGCGTTTTTAAAATCAGAGCGTAATTATAAAAATAATTGTGTTCACTTACTTATTTTAGACTTTTATTGTTTTTTTGTAAGTGCAAAGTTAACATGTTTGCCGAAAATCCCCAAATTTATTTCCCGTAAAATGCCGAAAATCCCCAAATTTTGCCTGTTTTAAGACGTTTTTGCCGAAAATCCCCAAATTTATTTCCTGCAAAATGCCGAAAATCCCCAAATCTTAAAGTAATGGTGCAGTTGTTTCTTCTATATACAACCATGTAAAAACATTCACGGTATTCACGGAAGTTTCATAGAAACGTTGCCGAATCGAAGAGATTTTTTATGTCAAAGTTCAAAAAAACATGAAAATGTTTTGTGGTTTTCGGGGAATTATGTAATTTTGCATTATGTAATTTTACATAATTATTAAAGATGTTTGTCAATGGATAGATATTTCAGATAGTTTCAGCAGGAGTTCCGGACCGTTTCTTCGGAAGTTTTGAAAAAGTTCGTATACAAACTCGGTTGGAGTTTGTATACAAAAGTGATGTGAGTTTGTATACGAAATTTTTTGAAAGTTGCGGAGATATTGTGCAAAACTTGCCAATATTTCAGTTTTTTTCACCCTTTTTACAATTGCTATCTTTACATAGCAAGTGGGAAAATGCCGTTTGATGATAGTCAAAAAATGTTAAATCGGCTTATATTTCCTTATAAATTAAGTAAATAGCACGAGAATTTTTGTGTAATTTTGCACTCGCATTTTCACAGGTGAATATAAATTGTGGGCTTACTAACCCACGTTGAGGCTACGGAGCAGCTTTTAGCTTCGCGTATAATTATGGTAAAAGGATTGAAACAACCAGAGTACATTTTTGAGTCAAGCTGGGAAGTTTGCAACAAGGTTGGCGGTATCTATACCGTGCTCTCTACTCGCGCAAAAACTCTTCAGGAAACTAACAAGGACAAGGTTATCTTCATTGGCCCTGACTGTTGGGGTGAAAAGAAGTGTCCTTACTTCAAGGAAGACAAGAAACTTTTGGCTGATTGGCGCAAGAAGGCTGATGATGAAGGCCTTATCGTCAAGGTCGGTCGCTGGACAATTCCTGGCGAACCTATCGCTGTGCTCGTTGATTTCCAGCCTTATTTCGTAAAGAAGAACGAAATCTACGGTTGGCTTTGGGAGAACTATCAGGTGGATTCCCTCCACGCTTACGGTGACTATGACGAGGCTTCAATGTTCTCTTACGCAGCAGCTCTCGTTGTGGAAAGCTTCTACAACTTCTGTCTTGATGACGATACAGAGTGCGTTTATCAGGCTAACGAATGGATGACTGGTCTTGGTGCTCTCTACATCAACAAGAAGCTTCCACAGATTGGTACCATCTTCACTACTCACGCCACTTCCATCGGTCGTTCCATCGCCGGCAACAACAAGCCTCTCTACGACTATCTCTTCGCTTACAATGGCGACCAGATGGCAGGAGAGCTCAATATGCAGAGTAAGCACTCTATCGAGAAGCAGACAGCAATGCACGTTGACTGCTTCACTACAGTTTCAGACATCACTGCTCGCGAGTGCAAGGAGTTGATGGACAAGGATGTTGACGTTGTTCTTCCTAACGGTTTCGAAGACGATTTCGTACCACGCGGCGCAGCTTTCACTCGCAAGCGTAACGCTGCTCGCAAGCGCATATTTGAAGTTGCAAACGCTCTCACAGGCGAAACATTCGACAAGGACACTCTCGTAGTTTCTACTTCCGGTCGCTATGAGTTCCGCAACAAAGGTGTTGATGTTTTCATTGAGTCAATGAACCGTCTGCTCCGTGACCAGCGCATCGCTGACAAGAAGATTCTTGCTTTCATCGAAGTGCCAGGATGGGTTGGCGAACCTCGCCAGGATCTCCAGGAGCGCTTGAAGCAGAAGAAGACTTTCGACACTGCTCTCGACTGTCCACTCATCACTCACTGGCTCCACAACATGTCTCACGACAATGTCCTCGGTCAGCTCAAGTATCTTGATATGTGGAATCGCAAGGAAGACCGCGTGAAGATTATCTTCCTCCCTTGCTACCTTACCGGTGAAGACGGCATCGTGGACATGAAGTATTACGACGTTGTTCTCGGCAACGACCTCTGCATCTATCCATCTTACTACGAGCCATGGGGCTACACTCCACTTGAGGCAGTAGCATTCAAGGTGCCTTGCATCACAACAGACCTCGCAGGTTTTGGCCTTTGGGCAAACACAGTATTCGGTCACTATGGTGAACTCAAGGATGGTGTGAAGGTTATCCATCGTACAGACTACAACTTCTCTGAGGTTGCCGATTATATTAAGGATACTGTTGTTGAATACGCTCTCATGACAGACGCCGACCGCAAGAAGTGTCGCGCGGCAGCCGAGAAACTTTCAAAGAAGGCACTCTGGAGCGAGTTCATCCAGCATTACTACAAGGCTTACGACATCGCACTCACTAAGGCTGATGCGAGAAAGAAGGTCTTGAAGAAGTAATAGACCTTCCCCCACCCCCTTCCTTTCAGGACGGGGAGAAATTAGTTTCATTAGGGAAAAAGTCATACTTCCCCCCGTCCTGAAAGGAAGGGGCTGGGGGAAGGTCCAAAGAATATACATTAATAAATATATAACATTATGAAAATCAAAGCAAACTATGTTAACGCCACTCAGTGGAAGGAGACTGCCGTAAAGTCTAATCTTCCTGAACCATTGAAGTGTCTCGACGAAATAGCTCACAACCTCTGGTGGGTTTGGAACTATGAAGCTCGTGACCTTTGGCGTGCTCTTGATGCTGACCTCTACGAAGAGGTTGAGCACAACCCAGTACTCCTCCTTCAGCGCCTTTCTTACCAGCGCCTTGAGGAAATCACACAGGACAAGGACCTCATGAAGCAGGTCAACGACCTCTACAAGCTCTTCCGTGAGTATATGGATGTTAAGCCAGACGCATCTCGTCCTTCAGTAGCTTACCTCTGTATGGAGTATGGTATCTCTCAGGTACTCAAGATCTACTCTGGTGGTCTCGGTATGCTTGCTGGCGACTACCTCAAGGAGGCTTCTGACTCTAATGTTGATATGTGTGCCGTTGGTTTCCTCTATCGTTACGGTTACTTCAAGCAGAGCCTCTCTATGGATGGTCAGCAGATTGCCGTTTACGATGCTCAGGACTTCAACACTCTCCCTATCGAGCGTCAGCTTGATGAGAACGGCAACCCACTCGTAGTTGATGTTCCTTACATGAACTACACTGTTCACGCTTACGTATGGCGTGCTAACGTAGGTCGTATCTCTCTCTACCTCCTCGATACAGACAACGAACTCAACTCTGAGTACGACCGTCCTATCACTCACGCTCTCTACGGTGGTGACTGGGAGAACCGTCTCAAGCAGGAAATTCTCCTCGGTATCGGTGGTGTGCTCACTCTCAAGGCTCTCGGCATCAAGAAGGACATCTACCACTGTAACGAAGGTCACGCTGCTCTCGCTAACGTACAGCGTCTCGTTGACTACATCAAGGAAGG
>JAZRXS010000157.1:0-10546 GCA_045600325.1 Prevotella sp. | reverse complement strand
ACCTGCACCTACCCATACCTGACCATCCTGCTTTCCTGCTGGAAGATCCTGATAAGTGTGTGTCACAGTCTTTTGGTTGGCACCATATTTCTCTGTAACAGAAACGGTACGATCCTTAAGACCGAGGCTCTTGTTTGCCATGTTGACAGCATACTGGAGACCATTGATCTTAACAGTACCATCGTTTGTTGTTACATCTGTTTTGTTGAAAATCTCGTATGCCTCATTATTTACCATCACAAGCTGTGCTGCATTACTTGCACGACTATCAAGAGAGAGAGTTCCTGCAGTAGCCATGCTCCATGCGTTTGAACTTGCATTTACGGCGCTTTCTGCAATTGCACCATCAACGATGTTAAGGTAACCATCCTTTGCTGAAGAGTCCTTAATCCACCATGCATAAGCCGTTGTGCTGAGTTCGATACCTGTACCTGCAGAGTTCTTTGCTACATACTTGCCGTTAGCAAGGTCATAAATGTAAACCTTATCGCGAAGAGTTGCATCAGCAGCCTTGATAAGAACATACTTGTCAGATGCCTCACGCGCAGCCTGAGCAGAGAGAGTACCTGTACCTGCAACATAATAAGGTGCATCAGGAACAGTCACTTTTTCTATAGAGATTGTACCATCATTATTAATTTCTTCTTGATCTTCTTCCTTATACGTATAAAGAGCGATGTTGTAAGTTACGATACCCTTATTCTGGTTCGCACTGTTTATTTGTGCATCAGCAAGGCTGTTATACACATGAAGGTTAGTGAACTTACCGATAGTAGTATTGGCTGCAAGGTTACCCTGGGAAACGCCATCAATAGCAGTTTCCTTAAGAGTATTTTCGCCTGTGCCACCACCTGTTGACTTCGTTACATAATAGTCCTGTATTTCTGTTTTACCTACAAAGTCATAAGCGCCGGTACAAGACAAATATATACTTTGATTTTTATAAACTCTATGGAATCTAAGTCTTTTATTATTTGTGCTATATGTAACGCTGAACACAGCATCATTGATGTTTGAGGTCGTAATACCAGGATAACCACCATTGTCCCATACTTGCATAGTCATGTAGTATCTGGTGCCATTTATCTCTGTCCAGATATACTTTGACTGATTGGTAGGATTGTTCTGAGCGTTGCCACCAAAGGTTGTTGAGAAATTCCATACTGCAGCATCATTCGCATTGGTTGTTGCAAACAACTGACTACCAGTTGTTGTAAGGTAGTAGTCTCCAACCTTGAGTTTGTAACCGCTTTGAGAACCTGATTCGAGTGATGTCGTGAAGTATGTATTTGCAGATACACTTGTGGATATAGTACCAGGAGTATAGTCATACTGTGCATTACCATTGATAGCTGTTGCCCATGAATATCCATCAAGGAGCTGACCCTGAGCATTGTAAAGACCCCTGTTCTGGGCATTCTCAGTTAAATTCTCACCATTTTTGTCGTATGTCTTTACATGAGTACCAGGTTTTGAAGCCTCTGTCTCATAATCACGAACATACATGATAGCTCCATAAGCAGGCTGACCTGCTCGATAAGCATTCTCTACAGGATTTCCTTCTTCGTCATAAGGCTGTGCTTCATGATTCTCTACCGCACCGATATCAGGACGACCGCCGAAGTCGCGAGTTACATCAACAATATCCTTGCCCCATTCTGTGTTTATAGTACCACCTACTACCGATGCCATGTTTACGATAGGGTTGTTGTTATGTGGTTCGAAAGATGTGGCACGACCATAGTATGTTTCATCGCCATGCTCTGAGTAACCGGAGTTCTTTGTTGGGTTGATGAAACGTGGGTAGCCCTCGCCGGCACCATCAGCAAACTTGTACTGAAGGTCATACTGCCACTTGTTGCCAGTGTCGTTGTTGTTGAACTTAGCAGCAAACTGTGCTGAACTATGGTCAAACATACAGTGGTCGCCAGTAGCATTTGCAGTGTTTCCGCTGAATGCTGCAAGCGCATACTTGTTACGGCCAGGCTGGTCTGCTGAAACCTGCGAGTCCTTGTCTGTGTTAGTATCGTCTTTTGCACGGTCAAGGTTTCCGTAGAAAATAGAGTTACGCCATTCGTTGGTAGTTCCGTTGCTGCCAAGGTATGAAGCGTAACCTACGTTACGGAGAACATTACAGTGATTGAATGTCAGCTGAGAGCCGTTTGTGGCATATACAACACCGCTGTTGTTAAGCTGCGTAGTTGTGTTGTTGTGGAAGATACAGTTCTCGAAATCTGCTTTTGATGCATCTGCATAGACAGCAGCACCAGCCTCAGCTTGTGAGTTGCTAACAATAATGTTTCTGATCTGTATGCCTGTCTTAGAGTTCTTTATTGTGATGGCAGCACCGTTCTTGTCGTCGTTGGCAAGTTCGGTGGAAGCAGCGTTGGCAAGGGTAAGTTTGAAGCCATCCATAGTGATGTTCTCCTTACCCTCAATGCTGACGAGGTGCGCCACGTTGAACTTATACTGGTCGAGCAACTTACCAGAGATGACGGTAGGTGTTGTTACGACGTTACGCTTGGCTGCATTAACATCAGTGCCTGTAAGCTTGCTGCTGAAGCTACCAAAGAGCGTTACATTGCTTGGAATCTCAAGCGATGTCTGACGGATACGTGTAGATCCCCATGTACGGGTATTGTCAACGGTACCCTCCTTGACAAAGATAACAATCTTTCCAGTCAATTCTCCAGCTTTTGTAGCTCTGTCGATGTAGTCAAGCACATTGCCGAGGAAACGTACTGGCGTTGTCCAACTGCCACCGTTGGTTCCCGTATTATCCTGAGAATAAATAAAACCAGGATCAACGTAGAATGCATGGTCATACGTTACGCCATCGTATGTCACGTCGTCTTTAGGTGCAATATCCACTACCTGAGAGATGAATGCACCGAGTGTAGGACGAGCGTTGAACTCACCGAACTGCATATCCCAGCTCTTGCCTGTTGGAGCAGGAGTGAGACCTTCGTTGTCAAGGTCAACGGTAGAGATACCAGCGTGGGTGAGATATGATTCTGAGGATACCTGCCAGTTGAACGATTCGTCAGTAGTAGCCGTTTCAAAGTAACCAGCAGAAGTTGTAGGATTAAAGAAGATAGGAAAACCTAATGTTCCAGCCTGACCATCAGAGGTGTTTGTGTCGGCAAGAGAGAGCACACCCATCTTTGTAGCTCCGCTCCAGTCGGTATTGTCTGCCTTAGACACTGCGTTGTAGTAGAAGTGTGTCTTCTCTGAGTTGCTGATGCTGGTACGTGAGGATGCATACTGTACATTGCTGCTGGTAGCACACGCGTTACCCCAGATCACACAGTTGCCGATATATGCCTCATCACGGCTATACACACCACCGGCACGACCAGTGGCTACACCGTTCTGAACGATACCAGAACCGTTACACTTGTTGTTTACAATGGTCATTGAGGCAAGACCACCACCCTGAGACGTATAGACACCACCAGCCTCGGTAGTGGCTGTGTTGTTGTTGACGAGGGTTGAGTTTGCTACGATGGAATACTTACCTTCGTCCTTCTGGTTTGATATGAGAGCCATACCACCACCAATACGGCTTGCGCAGTTGGTAACGGCTGACTGGGCAACAACGATAGGGTTCTTCTTGCTGTTAGACTTACCTGCCTCACAGATACCACCACCATGACCGAACTCTGTACCGAGTCCGAGTGCCTGACAGTGGTGGACAAGTGTACGACGAACGACACCGCCACCGTCCATATAGATACCACCACCATTGCGGGATGCGTCACAGTTGCGAACCTCACAGTTATACACGAATGAGTTTGGCACCATGTAGATACCGCCACCGTATGCTATGTGTGGGTGTTCAGCAGAAGCATCGTTGCTATAGGCATGACCACCTTCGATGACACAACCTTCAAGCTTTGCAGCCTTGGTGAGGCCGTTGGCACGACCGTTTGCATCAAAGCCGTTCATCGCGAACCATACTACATGGTATGAGTTGCCGTAGAAGGTGAAGTCGAACTGCTCCTTCTTTGCATTCCATGTGCGAGAAACTGCCTTGTGAGTGACAGAACCTGAAAGGATTGTCTTGTTGGTATAGACACCACCTTTACATTCTTCTCCGTCAAGATCTCCTTTGGAAGTGGTTTTTCCGAAGATGTTATTGTCCGTCTTTGCGCGCTTGGCAAGAACGTCGGCAATTTTATCACCGTCTTCGAACTTCTCCGTTCCAGCAAAACCACCACGGACGGTGATACCTGCCGAAATCTTGAACGACTTGTAGTACTGACTACCAGAAGACTCTGTGGTCTCTGTTGGGTAGTAGGTACCAGCTGCCACCCATACTTCACCCGTCAAGTTGTTGTTGACGAGGTCGTTGATGGCATCCTGAATGTCAGCCTTGGCTGCATCCCATGACAAACCGCTGTTGGCGTTGTTACCGCCAGCAGATGCCATCTTGACATAGCGAATGTTCTGCGCTGATATTGAGACGACGCCCAATAACAGTGCGAAGCAAATCGCTTGTAGTCTGAATCTGAAATTCTTCATATCTTGTTCTATTTATATTTCAATAAAATATATGTGGACTAAGTATCAATAAATTTAACTTATTATACTTATATTAATACTTTCTCAACCAACGGAGCCATGAAGTCCAACCGTTTGTGGTTGCCGGGGCAAATGTTGCGTCTTCGGCATCCTTGTCGCCAATCTTCACATTGTACTTGCAGTTAGGGGTCGCGAACTGTGGAAGATAGAACACCTGTCTGCCGTTCAGCCATGTATCTTCTTCTATAGGAGCAGATACATTGTAAGAACCTGTTTCGAACGTGTTTGTAGTTGGCTTGAAGAGTGAAAGATTAGAGTTCTTTACATTGTTCACCTTTATGAAAGCATTGTCGCCAGTTACTGGAAGCTGTGTACTGCTATTCCACTTCAAGTCAACCTTTGCTGCCACATGATAGAGTATCACATCCTGATAAGGGTCTTTCAGTGCTCCGATGAAGGTCTCTTGCTTCTCCCAAGGAGTTGAGTAGAGATTCTTCAGGAAAGACTGGCTGCGAGCTTGATAGTCTGCATCAGATTCTGTTGTAGTCTTTGCTGGGATGCTATAGAGAAGTCCTTGAATCTGAGCTTCTGTGGTACTGCTTGTTATCTTTGTACTACTGAATATTTCATCAAGATTTTCCATAGAAGCTACGAAATAGACATTCTTGGTCTTGTCCTTGTCTGTGTCTGCTACAGTAAACTCAAGCACGGCATCTTCATATTTCTGAGTAGTGCTATTATAAGTCTGGTAAGTATCAAATACTTTATCATCTGATGTCTTCCAATCAGCATCATTAGGAGTTGCTATTTTTTTGAAATATTTATTGTCTTCTCCTATCTGCTGAACCTTTTCACCTACACAGAATACGCAATACACGAATTTAGGCTTTTCGAACTTGTCCATATTACCTGGGTCACCTGTAGCACGAGATACAGGATCACCGAGCTGCCAGTCGTGGTTGATTCTCAATCTAACGTTGAATTTATCAACAGGCTGGGCAGTTCCTGTGAGCATGTAAGCTCGTCCTGCCTGATATTGCCTTTTGTATATTTGATCTTCGCACTTCATATAATATGGTGCAGGGTCAGTCTCATTGTTAGCTGGCACAAGAGAAAATACAAAAGTGTTGTCGGACATATCAACAGGAGGAAGCTCTACGAAAAGATCCAACCTGCCATCGTCTTTTACAGTGATACCTTCGCCATCATTTTCACCAAGCAAGAGAGAAAAGCGTGGGGCTGTCTTGTATGCTTCGCTTTGCACGTCCTCAGCATCGAATGCTGGTGCGTAAGTTCCTGTTGTTACGTCCAAGCCTTTGCTAAGGTCTATGGTGCGAACTGGCTTGCGGTATTCATTCTTACTGTCATATATTTCAAGCTTCTTATATTTCTTTCCCGCAGGAAGACCTGTCATCTTTACATACATGGTAAAGCCAAGGTGCTGGAAATCGAAATGAGCCTGATCCTCAACGTCTGGGCTACAAGTGGCAGTTGCCGCCATGAAGTCATAATCGCCAAGATGAGAGGTATGTGCTGTTCCACTTGCCTCCTGACGCTGATCGGAATAATCAACAGTGATGTTAGCCTTGTCAGGAATGTTAACATTACTATTAGTGCGTTCTGTCTTGCTGAACGCATAGTAACGAGCAGACTTTACAAGCTTGAAGCCGCCACCATCAAAACGCGCAGTCAAGTCTGCTACGAGTTGTTTCAGAGTGTATAAACTGCGTGAGCTGTTATCCACATCAGAAAGAATGGTCAGTTCATCATTAGAATCCCATTTGAATTCCATTCCTGATGCGCCAAAACTCAATGAAGAACGTGAAGGCGTCTCAAACTCCATGGGAGCAACGGTTGCTGTCACGCCTTCGTAGTCATTCTTCCCTCCGTTGTCGTTAGGAGAAGCTTCATTGTCACTCGCACATGCCGCAAGCAACAATAAGCTGAATGCCAAATACAAAAGATTGTGTATTCTCATATATCTTGTTATTTTTTTATCACTTTTTTTCCGTTTACTATATATATTGTGCCCGACTTGGGAGCTTCTACCCTCCGACCTTGCAGGTCATAATATATTAATGTATATTTGGGAACAGAGTCTAACGCTATGTCGTTGATGCCTGTTGAGGGGTCATCCCCCCACGGCATATTGTTTCCTCCAGCCTCATTGTCACTCCAAGCTGTTGTCGCTATCGATAGCAGCAGAAGCAAGGTCATGAAAACTGTTCTCGACTTAAGACAAATCACCTTCGTCATAATCGTAACTCTCATTAGGTTGCTCCGTGTTGCTGTCATCCATGATGCCTCGGTGTTGTTTCGCGCCCCAAGGACCATCTGCAGTCTGATCATGTGCGCCTGCAGAAACAGCACCCAGCAATGCCCCCTCAAACCTCAGTTTATGAACTCTGAGGCTTGGAGACTCATACAGTTTCTTTTTGTTAATTGTTGAATATTTCATAGTTATTCGTTTGTTTCTTCGTTAAAGTCATCGTCAATAATACTGGTTTCTTGCTTTGCCGCCCATGGCTGGTTAGCTCCGCTGATCTCGTTCATCAGCACATTTTCAGTGTCTATCTTGACGATTTCCGTTACTACCTTCATGTATTGTTTCTTTGCCATAGCCTAATCGCTTTTGAAGAAGATGAAAAAGAATGATAGCATTACCGCCAATGCCAGAACTCCAAACATCATCTTGAAGATGAGGGCTCCTATCCGTTTTTTAGTCTTTACGCTCATAATAACATATTTATAATTTTACGGCTGCAAAATTAATAATGTTCACGAAAAAAACATTTCAAATACATAAATAAAACACAAAAATCGTTGTTGAAACGTACAAAAATCGTATATTTATCAACAATTTTGACGTTTTGACACTAAATTTTTGCCATTTTAGCACATTCTTAGTAACTTTGTGCCATATAAAAGAACAAATCATTCCTAAACATATCATGTTGACAAACATACTATACTTCATACCCCCTTTGCTCTGTATGATGTGGACTGCATTGTATATGACGAAGAAAAAGAACCAGACGCAGAAGATAATGCAGAAGATGGCTTTCCTCGCCAGCATACATTATGCCGCTCAAGCTGTCAACATCTCACCGAACACTGATTACTACATAATGTGTATCATGGACATCATCGACCTGCCATTACTATTGCTTCTGATGTCCTTTCTTCTGACATACTTGTTGGCTCACACCACCAAGCACACTCTCTCGGACGCTAAGAAAACATGGGTTTTCCTTCCAGCAATGATTTTCGCGCCTCTGCTCTTTGCCGTTTACTATATGTTTGGCATAGACAACGCCATAGAATACTTTAAAATAAGCGACAAATTCCAGGCTTACACTCTGACGGACGACATGCTGAAGCAGTTTACGGGCACGACAGAAACAAGCATACTGAAAGCCTTTGAACTGGTTGACGTGATAACATTCAATATTCTTGCAGCCATTTACTGTCTGATTATCATTTTCCAATGTGCAACCATTACTTTCAAGAATGGATACAAGTTTGGAGACATACTGAGATTCTGGTTCAATGGCCACGAGATTCCTTTTGCAAGAGCAGCTTCTTTCTGTAGCGTGTTTCTCATCATAGCTACCAGTCCGATACTGCTCTCCGGCAGAAGCTATATGATAAACCACGCGTCTGCTGGCATCCTGATGTCACTGACAGAGACCATTGCACTCTTCTTTTTCGCTTATATCGAGACACAAAGCAACGAGAAGAAGCTGACGCTCAAGAAGTGCATTGGAAAGGCATTCTCTGAAGTAGCGGTGGTTGAGAGCGAAGAAACTGAGGAAAAAGCCGGTGAGATAAAGGAGAGAGAAGCTTTGGCAACCATACGCACAAGGAGTCTGACGGCGAAGATTCTCGCTGCCTTCGAAGAGGAGAAGATATACAAGGATCCGGATTTGTCATTAGCAAACATGGCAGAACGGCTGAACGTAAACAGGACGACCCTGTCGAACACGATAAACCAGCACTATGGGGTGTCGTTCCGCGAGATGCTGAACAACTACCGCATAAACGCTGCCAAGGAATACTTGAAAGACAATCCTTCTGCCACACAGTTGGAAATAGCCATAGCTTGCGGCTTCAAGTCGGCATCGAGCTTCAACCATAAGTTCAAGGAACTCACTGGCGAAACACCTTCCAACTGGCTCCTATCAAACGCATCTGCATCTAATACAACCAAAAATTCGGGAACTTCCGAGCAGTAAATTATGAAGTTTCTGAAGGTTTTCTCATGAGTTACAAAAAAATTCGTATACAAAACCGATCCGAGTTTGTATACAAAAGTGAAGTGAGTTTGTATACGAACTTTTTTAAAACTTCAGAAGATTTGATCAAAAAGTAGCGAAGTCTTCACACACATTATTATATAAAGAATTGATAAATTGGGGAAAAAATGCACTCGATTGGTACTTTTTCTTCAAAAATACTTGTATTCTTACGATTATTTTGTAACTTTGCACACATAAACTTAATTAACTAACCGTATGAAAATAAAAACTATTCTTGCGTCTTTGTTGCTTTCTTGCGCTACCATTGCAAGTGCCGGAAGCTTTACAAAGAGTGCAAATGGCATTACAGTGAAGCTTGACAATCAGGCTGACGAAGCTGTAAAACTCGTGAAATTGGAGGTTGTAAACGACAACATCATCCGTGTTGTTGCTACTCCAGAAGCCCAGTTCCCAACAAAGAAGAGCCTTATCATCGTGCCACAGAAGGCAAAGGCTAACTTCACCGTAGAGGAAGCTGGCAACACCGTTATCGTAAAGGCTAAGAACGTTCAGGCTGTTGTTGACAAGCAGACTGGTCGCATCACTTTCAAGGACGCTTCCGGCAAGGTTCTCCTTGACGAGGCTGCAAAGGGTAAGACCTTCAAGCGCTTCTCTGTTCCTGAGAACGAAGTTGGCGTAGGTACGCTTACAGAAAAGGAGCGTAACGCTTGGACTTGGCATGCTCTCTTCGAGTCTCCTGAGGACGAGGCTTTCTACGGTCTCGGTCAGCACCAGTCAGAGGACATCAACTACAAGGGCGTAAACGAGGAACTCTTCCAGTACAACACAAAGGTCAGCGTGCCTTTCGTGGTTTCAAACAAGAACTACGGCGTACTTTGGGATAGCTATTCTTACTGCCGTTGGGGTAATCCAGAGGACTATCAGCAACTCTCTAAGGCATTCAAGGTTTACAACCGTGGCGGCTCTCGCGGCGGTCTTACAGTAACTTACAAGGATGCCAAGGGCAAGAAGGTTGTTCGCGAAGAGGATTCTGTATATTACGACCACGCTTTCGAACTTGACCGTTTGCCAAAAGAGATCACTCTCGACGGCTCAAAGGTTACTTTCGAGGGTTATATCGAGTCGCCAGTTGACTGCAACTATCGCTGGCTCGCTTACTATTCAGGTTATGTTCGCATGTTCATCGACAATCAGGAGGTTGTTACTGAGCGTTGGCGTACTGCTTGGAATCCAAACTCTTACAAGTTCGTTTGTCCTCTCAAGAAGGGCAAGAAGACACCTATCCGCATTGAGTGGGAACCAGACGGAGGCGCAGCTTACTGTTCTCTCCGTGCCGCAACTCCTCGCACAGAGAAGGAGCAGGGCATGATGAGCATCTGGAGCGAAATGTCACGCGACATGGACTACTACTTCATCACTGGTCAGAATGCTGACGAGGTTATCTCTGGTTACCGTACTCTTACTGGTAAGGCTTCTGTCTATCCAAAGTGGTCTTACGGTTTCTGGCAGTCTCGTGAGCGTTACAAGACTTCTGAGGATATTGAGCAGACCCTCGGTGAGTTCCGCAAGCGTCATATCCCTATCGACGTAATCGTTCAGGACTGGAACTATTGGCCAGAGGATTCTTGGGGTAGCCACGAGTTCGAGAAGTCTCGTTTCCCTAACCCACAGGCAATGCTTGACTCTGTTCACGCAATGAACGGTCGCTTCATGATCTCTGTTTGGCCTAAGTTCTACTGCACTACAGACAACTACAAGGCTCT
>JAZRXS010000156.1:0-5676 GCA_045600325.1 Prevotella sp. | reverse complement strand
TGCCGAGGCTCAGACAGCAGAAGAGGCAGAGGAAGGCTTCAAGTTCTCTGACCTTGGCTTGCTCTTCGGCAACAAGGGCTTCTGGTGCATTACGCTCCTTTGCCTCTGCTTCTATGCAGGCGTGTTCCCATTCCTCAAGTTTGCTACAAAGCTCATGGTGTTCAAGTACGGCGTTGACCAGGATCTCGCGGGACTTATCCCAGCGATGCTTCCTTTCGGAACAATCTTCCTCACTCCATTCTTTGGCGGCATCTACGACAAGTATGGCAAGGGTGCCACGCTGATGATTATCGGTTCGGTGCTCCTTACACTCGTACACATCACATTCGCTCTGCCAGTATCAAGCGTTGTTCTTGCCATTGCAGTGATGGTAGTTCTCGGTGTAGCCTTCGGTCTTGTGCCTTCTGCAATGTGGCCATCTGTTCCAAAGATTATCCCGATGAAGCTTCTCGGTACAGCATACGCGGTGATCTTCTGGATCCAGAACATCGGTCTTTCAATGGTTCCAATGTGGATAGGCTCTGTCAACGAGAAGAACACTGGTGCTGATGGCGTCATCGACTATACGGAATCAATGACCATCTTCGCCGGTTTCGGTGTCATCGCAATCATCATCGCCGTGCTCCTTCTGCTTGAGGACAAGAAGAAAAACTATGGTCTTGAGCAGCCTAACATCAAATAGAAATAAAAAACGCAAGTTACGCAAGTCTTGAATAATTTGTGCAACTAAAATGTTATTGCGAGAAAACTTGCGTCACTTGCGTCACTTGCGATTTAGATTTCTACTAAAGTTATCTTGCGATTGATATATATAGCATGAAATTCAAGAATATTATATGTTTCTGCTGGCTCGAAAGGATTCAGCAGAAACTAAAGGATAGATTCTACGACAAGGAAAAGAAGAAATATAAGTACAAGTGGGTGCTGTATCTCGGCTTGGCTCTTTATGTTCTGCATTGGATATGGCACATAGCGGTAGGAGCAGCCGCTGTAGGCTTCATTTACAATTGGTTCAAGTAATGTCACTGGCTGAATTATCACAGAAAATATCATCAAATGCCACGCTGGTTGTCGTGCTGACAGCTGCGTTCACATTCTTCGTTCCCCAGACATTCGCTTGGGTTAGCGGTTATGTGCAGACCTGTATTCTCGGCTTCATCATGCTCACTATGGGCTTGACTCTATCGACTGCCGACTTCAAGGCACTTGCCCATCGCCCGTTCGACCTGCTTCTCGGTACCATTGCGCAGTATTCCATCATGCCCCTCGTAGCGTTCTCGTTATGCAAACTCTTCGGATTGTCAACAGACATCTCTATCGGAATCATACTTGTAGGCTGCTGTCCAGGCGGCGTTTCAAGCAATATCATGAGCTATCTGTGCAAGGGCGACATTGCTTATAGTGTCGGAATGACTACAATCTCCACGCTTCTTGCCCCTGTTGTCACGCCGCTCCTCGTGCTTTGGCTTGCAGGTCAGAGCGTGGATGTGGATGCTGTCGGCATGTTCGTCAACATCCTCATAGTGACATTGATACCTGTTTTGATAGGCTTCTCGCTGAATGTATGGCTTGGAAGCAAGGAGTCGTTCAGCAAGATTCAGTCGGTCATGCCGGCATTCTCGGTCATTGCCCTGGCTTGCATCGTAGGCGGTGTTATCACAAGCGTGCATGATCCATTGCTCAAGGAAGGCTTCAACATATTCATCATCACGATGGGAGCGGTGTTCTGCCATAACAGCCTGGGTTATGCCTTGGGTTATCTCGTGGCAAAACTCCTGAAGTTCAACACTGCAAAGCGCCGCACATTGAGCATCGAAGTCGGTATGCAGAACGCGGGACTTGCCACAAACCTTGCCACGAATTTCTTCCTCGCCACGAATCCTCTCGCCCTTCTTCCTTGCGCCATCAGCTGTGCTTGGCATAGTATCAGTGGAACAATCATGGCAGGAATCTACAGAAGAAGCGATGCGTCATAAGTCTTATAAGTTTAATTTATTGACAAAATCTACGAGTACAAACTATCAATAAATCTGACTTATTATACTTATCCTTGAGCATAAGTTTTATAAGTTTAATTTATTGATAAAATTTAAAAATGAAACTATACCGTAAAATATTACTATTACTGACATTCCTTGCCATTACCCTCACTTCAAATGCGCAAGAACAGCAAGTGGCGGAAACAGATTCCGCTGCTGCAAAGTTCGCGAATGTGAAGATTTCCCTTCTCACTTGTGGTGCTTACGATGAGGTTTGGGCACTCTATGGCCATTCTGCCCTTCGTGTGGAAATGCCTGACACTGGCGAGGACATTGCCGTAAACTGGGGTCTCTTCGACTTCCACCAGCCGAATTTCATCGCTCGTTTCCTGTTCGGCAAGTGCGATTACCTTATGGGAATGGTGCCTTTCGACCAATTCCTCGTGGAGTTTGCCTCAAAGGGTTCGGGCGTTTTCCAGCAGGAGATAAACCTTACGCCGGAAGAGAAAGGCAAGGTGCTGCAGGCTTTATACATAAACAGCTTGCCGGAGAACTGCATGTACCGCTATAATTTCATCTACGACAACTGCGCAACGCGCCCTCGCGACATCATCTTCAACAATATCCCGGAGAAGGTTGTCTATAACAACCAGATAGACAGCACCGTGACTTTCCGCGACATCATCCATGCAAACAATGAGCTGAAGCCTTGGTGCCGTTTCGGTAACGACATGGTAATGGGTATGAAAGCCGACATGCCGACATCACGTTCAGAGCAGCAGTTCCTTCCAGCCAACATGGAGCGCGACTTTGCCAATGCGATGTTCGTTGACTCGGCTGGTCATAAGCGTGCCGTTGTGCTCTCAAGCGAATGGGTACTGAAGGGTGATCCTGTGTATGAAAAGGAGTTTCCGCTCACGCCGGGAGCTTGCGGCTGCATACTGATGATAATAATTGCCGCCGCCACCGTCTATGAAAGACTAAGGAAGAAGAACTTCTGGATACTTGACACCGTGCTGCTTACAGTATGCGGAATAGTGGGTATCATACTCTTCTTCATGATATTCTCGGAGCATCCAACGGTGAGCATCAATCTGCTTATCCTCACTTTCAATCCATTGCTGCTCGTTCTCTTGTGGAGAATCATCAAGGAACTTCGCAAGAGGAAGTCGCCTATTGTCTGCAAGACATACTTCTTCCTGGTGCTCATATCCGTATTGTTGATAAACAAGGACGTCATTCCGTTCGGGCTTCAGAATGCTCCTGAAGGGTATTTTGAAGTAAGCATAGCCCTGCTTATACGCATGATGCGTCGTTTCCATAACTAAAAATGTCAAGACATAAAAAGATATTGCTCTTCTCATCGGTAGTTGTCTTCATATTGTTGACGGTGACACCGGTAGTGGCTCTTCGCTTCATGCAGGTTGATACAACCTCCTATATGCTGATTCGCCAAAGGCAATATCGGGATGAGGGCAAGCCTACTGACTACAAGCATCAGTATATACCTCTCAGCCAAATGCCAAGAAACCTGATGGAAGCTGTGATAACGGTGGAAGACAATATGTTCCTTAAGCACAACGGCTTCAACTATGGAGGCATAATGGTGGCTTGGGAACACAATAGATCAGGCAAGCTTCCTATTCGTGGTGGCAGTTCCATAACGCAGCAAACAGTGAAGAACGTGTTCCTTTGGCCTGACCGCACATGGACTCGCAAAGTCGTGGAAGCTTACTACACCATACTCGTCAACGCCTTCTGGAGCAAGGAATATCAGATGGAAGTTTATCTGAATTCCATAGAATTTGGCGAAAACATCTATGGCATCGAAGCCGCTGCAAGGGAGTATTTCGGCGTTCCTGCGTCAAAGCTCACGGAAGACCAGTGCATAATGTTGGCAACAATACTGGCTGGCGCGGGCATTTGGTCGCCTACAGATCCGTCAGAAGAAGTACTCGCCAAGCATAAACTTCACAAGGAAAAACTGGAAGACTATAGGAAGCAAAACTGGTTTGAAGGTTTGGATTGGGGCGTAGGAAACTAAGCCCTATAGCATCGGCAATTACAAAAGAAATATCCTAACGACGCCATGAGACGTCGTTTCCAAAGAATAAGATTATGAAGAAAACTTTTTTACTTATTTCGTTCATGCTTTGTGCTGTTTTTGCAAGCGCACAAAACGAATCATCGGAAAACAAAGTCGCAGCAGAGGCTGTTGACCTCGGTTTGCCCTCAGGAACTCTGTGGGCTTCATGCAATATCGGTGCGACAACGCCAGAGGAATTTGGCGACTATTTCGCTTGGGGAGAAACCGAGACAAGGGAATCTTTCAAGCGTGAGGAGTATCTTCACATCAAGCCTGGACAGGAAAGTGTCATGGCTATCCGTCGTGTTTTCACTGATCTTGGCAAGGATATTGCCGGCACCCAGTACGATGTGGCACATGTGAAGTGGGGTGGCAACTGGGTGATGCCATCACTCGGACAGTTTCAGGAACTTGAGCAAAACTGCAACTGGGAGTGGACTTCTGTCAATGGTGTCAATGGCTACAAGATAACAAGCAAGAAGAACGGCAACTCCATCTTCCTTCCTGCTGCTGGTAGCAAGGCTTCGCAGCGTACGTCAAATATCGGTGTTTACGGTCTTTACTGGAGTTCCACTACGGGCTATTCCGGTCCAAGTGATGCTTGCAACCTGATGATAGAGCAAGGCAGCGACCGTCGTCGTCAGACTTCCCTTCGCTCAATGGGCTACACCGTTCGTGCCGTTACCAAATAAAAATGAACACTAAATATTTTTTTAAACGCGAGTTGCACGAGTAACACTAGTTCTTTAATTCTTATAGTCATAAAAGTATCACAAGAAATAAAAAACTCATGAACCTTTTTATAAACTATAAAAAACTCGTGATACTTGTGAAACTCGTGTTTAAATAAAATACATGTTATCGAATGGGGGCGATACTGTGAGGCTCGCCATTGTTGCCTATGCCGCGTTCTACGCAGAGGGCAAGCCCCTTGCAAGGCCATATCCATGCGTTTGTTACGCCACCAGTATAGTCGTACAGTTCCTTGGTTTCCTTCTGAGCCTTGGCTTTGCTGTAGTAGCAGTTTGTACAAACACGATATGTTGTCTTGCCTTTGACCTTTACCTTGTAGATGTTGCCATAGACAATGTCGCCAGGAGCGTTGTTGTTGAACTGCTGTGCCTGTTCAAGACTTGTAAAACTGCCAACCACCACATAATAGATGGTTGTGGAACTGCTTTTCTTCTGACTGTTGCCCCATACGCAGACCACTGCGAGGAGCATTGCGATTGCAAGTGCGAGTCTTTTCATAACTGTTTAATTGTTTATGTGGTTTTTGCTTGTTTGGGAGGTGCGTTGCCCTCAACGCACCAACAGCGAACATAGGTAATATGACTTCTACCAGATTGATGGTGTCCTGAGGGCAGGACACCTCCCAAGGGAGGACGGGTGGGTTCTTAGAACTCCGAAGTGAAGTGGAAACGGATATGCTCGAAGTCCTGCTGTGCCATCTGGAGCACATAGCCTGAGTCGGCAAGGAATACGTCGCGACCGTCCTTGTCCTTCGCCATATACTGATACTTGCGCTTCTTGAAAGCCTCGAGTTCTGCCTCGTCGTCGCTCTCTATCCAGCAAGCCTTGTATAGGTGAACCGGCTCCCAACGGCACTTT
>JAZRXS010000155.1:0-19959 GCA_045600325.1 Prevotella sp. | reverse complement strand
GACAGCAACAGTCAGCTTTTGCTTACTACCCACTATGATGGGTTGCTTCGACAGATAGATGATCTTATCCGCAAAGATAACGTATGGTTCGTAGAGAAAGACAAATCCGGTGTTTCGGATTTATATTCCCTTACCGACTTCAAAGGCTTGTCACGAATGTCACCAAACAGCATCTGCAATGCTTATCGCCACGGACAGTTTGGTGCCCATCCTAACATCTAACCGCTATGGCACGTAAAGACAGAAAACAAAAGGAAAAACGCCCGTCTATGCCAGTGGTTATTGGTGCTGGCATAACGGAGCAATGGTACTTTACCCATCTCAAAAAGCTGAAGGAACTCCATATCCAGATTCGACCTCGTTTCTTTGGTGACGAACATATAAGTGCCTTGAAGAAGAATGTTGAACATGTTCTTGCCAGTGAAGGCCGTGCAATAGTCGTATTTGATACAGATGTACAGGCATGGGATGCAAATGAAAAAACTCGCTACGAGGCATTCATGAAGAAATACGGAAAAGACGAGCGCGTTATAATCTGCGACAGTCTTCCTTCAATTGAATACTGGTTCCTTTTGCATCACCTTAACACCAACCGATACTTCGGAACTTCCAAGTCAGTAGTCAAGGAATTACTTCGCTTCATACCTAAGTTTGAGAAAACAGAACGTTTTCTGAGCACTCAGAAATGGGTGGAAGATCTTTGTGCAGAAGGAAAGATGGAACTTGCAACCACAAGAGCTTTGGCTTTTGGCGATAAAGGGGAATCATATACCAACATCCCAAGGTTGCTACAATCATGCGCTCCTCAACCTGCCACCAATAAGAAAGACTGACCATGCATGGCTGATATGCCATACGGATTCTATGAGCTGGTGAGGTTTGCTGCGACAGGTGCGTTTGTGTATCTGTCGTATGATTATTTCAAGGCAGAGAGGGATGGGTTTGAGTTGACGTTTGCAGCCCTCGCCCTTCTCTTTCAGCCGTTCGTCAAGGTGGCTTTGGGTAGAGTCGTCTGAAACATCGTTGATGTTGTTGTGGCGGTAGGACTCATTTGTATTATTGTAAAGGCGCAGAGTAATAAATAAGACATAGTGTTGTTATCTTACTGCTGAAAAGTTGAGAATGTTCAAGATAGTGTATTGATAACTAACATAATTCTTGAAATCATCAAATTACAGGTGCAGAGTTAGAAAAAATTCTGAAACCACCATGATTCTTCGTATAAAAAATGTGTGATAACAAACTTTTTGTCTGTATATCACACATTATTGTTTATTTATGACGTGGGGTAAGTAGATGGCACTTACTTCACGTTAATCTGCATCTTGCTACTTTTCAGTCCCTTTCCGCTAACGGTAAGAGTAGCGTTGCCTGCTGTCTTGCCGCCTTCTACTACCACTACGAGTTCGCCATGGAAAGCCTTCATCGTTGGCTTCACGAAGACTTCCGTAGAAGTTGCGTCGCCATTACAGCAAGAGTTGAAGCGAGCAGCACCTGTAACCTTGAACGAAAGCTGGTTGTCTGCATCTGGGCAGAGGTTGCCATCTTTGTCAACAACGCGAACGGTTACGAACGAAAGGTCAGGAGAATCCGCTGCCTTGCCAGCAGCATTCACAGGAGTAGCATTGATGGTAGAACGGTCGGCTACGAGCTCAATATGGTCAGGCTTTCCGGCTGTCTTCACGATCTTTGTGTCAGCCACATTTCCCTTCTCGTCGTAAGCCACAACCTTAATCTCGCCCGGCTCATACTTTACGTCCATCCAGCGCATGCGATAGCGGTCGAGACGGTTCTTGCCACGAGGAGCGTTTGGATTTGCAAACATGGAATAACCACCCCAAGGCATAGGCTCTTTCACGCGGTCGTTCATGTATTCCTCAAGGTCGCAATCGTACTTCTTGAGTCTTCCTTGGCTCTTTCCGTTCACGAAAAGTTCTGCCTCTGGATAGCTTGTATATACGAAAACCGGAGTAGTCTCGCCCTCGCGACCTTTCCAAGTCCAATGTGGAAGAACGTGGAGAGTCTTGTCCTTCGTGTTCCAATGTGTGCGATAGAGATAAGCACGGTCCTTTGGAAGTCCGGCAAGGTCGTAGATTCCGAAATAAGAAGATCGAGAAGGCCAATATTCATCGTAAGGAGTTGGCTCGCCAAGGTAGTCGAAACCAGTCCAAACGAACTCGCCAATAACCCAAGGAAGCTTGTCCTGGAACATCCAGTCGTCGTCAGGAAGGTTGCTCCAAATGCAAGATTCAAGGTCGTAGCTTGAAATCTGTCCGTCTTCGTAAGCCGTACCATGCTCTTCCTTTACTGGGAACTTATACACGCCGCGAGAAGAAATCGTAGAAGCAGTCTCAGAGCCGAGAACAAAACCCTTTGGCGAGTTCTCGTAACCCTTCTGATAGACATGCAGACGATAGTTGAAGCCCGGCACGTCCATCTCCTGCCAAACACCGCTCCACATAGGCGATTCGCCACGGTCGCAACCCTGAGTACAAGGGCGAGTGCCATCGAGTTTGTGGATAAGATCCTGCATGAGCTTTGTGTATTTCAAGCCTTGTGCCGAACCTTGTTCTGGAATCTCGTTGCCGATAGAGTACATGATGTTGGAAGCGTAGTTGCGGTTTACGAGCACGAGGTTCGTGATGTCTCGTTCCCACCAAGCCTTGCCGTCCTTGTTAGTACTTGTCTCGTCCACCGTATTGAAGAAGCGCGCGTAGCCGTTCTTGCACTTAGGATAAATCCACATGTCGAAAGATTCAGCCATGACCATCATTCCCATCTCGTCGCAAATCTCCATCTGCCAAGGCGCAGGAGTATTGTGGGAAGTACGGATAGCGTCGCAACCGATGTCCTTGAGCAGACGAACCTGTCGTCGGAAAGCTGCCTTGTAGAATGCTGTGCCGAGAGGTCCCATGTCGTGATGCAGACAAACGCCCTTGAACTTGCGAACCTGTCCGTTAAGTTTGAAGCCTTCCGCTGAATATGAGATGCTACGAATACCATAGTTTATTTCGGATTCGTCTATTACGTTGTCCTTCTCAATAAGCTGTGTTGTAAGCGTATAAAGCGCAGGATGCTCAGGACTCCAAAGATTCACGCCCTTTGCTATGAGCACGTTGTCAGCTTGCTTTGTGTCGTTAAGCCAAGAAGAAGCCTCTGCTACAATATTGCCCGATATATCCTTGAGAATGTGCTTTACCTGAAGATCATTATGCTTGTCGGTATTTACGTCGGAAGTCACGCGAATGCGAGCTTCGTTTGCCTTGTCAGCAGAAGCGGAAATGCCGCTGAGGGAAGTTGTGCGAGCGAAAGTTCCCCAAGTGGTAAGATACTTCTCCTTGTGGAGAATGAGTCGTACAGGGCGGAAAAGTCCTGCTCCCGGATACCAACGGGAAGATTCCTCTATGTTCTGCAGATGAACGGCAATAGGGTAGGAGCCTGCCTTGCAACCTTGCGTAGCCTTCGTAATGTCAAGCTTGAACACGTTGTAGCCGTAAGCCCAATAGCCAACATCTTCTCCGTTCACCCATACGTGAGGCTCTGCCATAGCTCCGTCAAAGACAAGTTCTGCGCTCGTGTAGCCTTCAGGAATAGTGATGTTTGTGCGATACCAGCCTTCGCCAATCCATGGCAGCGAGCCTGAACGGCCAGTCTTTTCTGTGGCATCCTTCTCTCCGTTCTGTTCGATGGCCACGACCTGCTTGTCGATATCCTTGTCGAAAGGACCTGATATTGCCCAATCGTGAGGAATGGTTACAGACTGCCATTTCGCGTCATTAAAGTCCTTTGCCTCTGCGCCATTCACGGCACCACGCTGAAACTTCCAGTCCTCAAGGAGGAGAGTTTCAACGGTTTGGGCATTGAGACGAATGCAGAAAGCAGAAAGCAGAAAGCAGAATGAAATGCGCAAAGCGTAATGCATAATGCGTTGTGAAACGCGGTTCTTAAAAAGTGAAAATAGGTTCTTTTTCATGTGGTTAGTTAAGTAAATTTTCGGCAAAATTACATCTTTTTGTTCATATTTGCCAATATTTTCCATGAATATTGCGTTTTTATCGTGCTATTTATTAATTTTGCAAAACATAACCAATAAAATAAAGTCAAAAACTAACCCAAACCTAACTTTTAAAATGAAAAGATACTCACTATTACTATTCGTTTTCATTCTCTGCTCATCCTGCCTTTTTGCAGCTCCAAAGAAGCAGAAGACCGCTCCTATGAACGATCGCGAATATTGGTCAAACCTTGCCTACAAGATGGCGGCTCCTGTGCTCAAGAACATGGCAGAGGGCAAACTTCAGCAGAACATGCAGCTTGAACTGAGCCCTACTTGGGACGGTCGCGACAAGAAGGTTGCATACATGGAATGTTTTGGCAGATTGATAGCAGGCATTTCTCCATGGCTTGCTCTCCCTGATGACGATACTCCGGAAGGACAGAAGCGCAAGCAACTTCGCGAATGGGCTATAAAGGCTTTCACGAATGCCGTTGATCCACAAAGCCCGGACTATCTCGGTTGGACGAATGGCGGTCAGACACTTGTTGATGCAGCTTACGTCGTGCAAGGTCTCTATCGTGCTTACGACGCACTGTGGAAACCACTTGACGAGACTACAAAGCAAAGATATTTCAAGGAACTTGAAGGTCTTCATCGCTACGATCCTCCTTATACAAACTGGATTCTCTTTGTTTCAATGGAAGAATGTTTCCGTCTTTATGCGGGCGACAAGAACTTCGACCAATATCGCATCCATACGGCTATGAACAAGGCTGAGGAATGGTATGTTGGTGACGGTTGGTATAGCGACGGACAAGCCTTTTCCTTCGACTATTATAACGCGTATGTTATCCAGCCGATGTATGTGGAATGTCTGGAGATGATCAAGGCGCGCAGACCTAACGATACTTACATGTGTCGTAATGCTGGCAATAGAAATGGCGTTGGCAAGCGTCTTGAGGATGCTGTTACTCGTATGCAGAGATTCGGAATGATTCTTGAGAGAATGATTTCTCCTGAGGGAACTTATCCTGTCTTCGGTCGTTCCATTCCTTATCGCATGGCAGTCTTCCAACCTCTTGTTCAACTTGCATGGCGCAAGCAACTTCCAAAGGAACTCTCTGAAGGTCAGGTTCGTGCAGGTCTAACGGCTGTCATGAAGCGAATGTTTGGCGAAGATCCCGACAAGGGCTCTGCTGCTGGCAAGAACTTTACGGATGATGGTTATCTTACAATCGGTTTTGTTGGTGCTCATCCAAACGTAGCCGACTGGTACACGAACAACGGCAGCCTTTACATCACGTCCGAGGTCTTCATGCCTCTCGGTCTTCCTGCTGACGATAGCTTC
This sequence comes from Prevotella sp., assembly GCA_045600325.1. Lineage (GTDB taxonomy): Bacteria > Bacteroidota > Bacteroidia > Bacteroidales > Bacteroidaceae > Prevotella. The sequence goes on along the minus strand of JAZRXS010000155.1, from coordinate 14,614 downwards.
TGGACTTCTCCTGCTGAGGATTGGACTTCAAAGAAAGCGTGGGAAGGAAAAGATTTCCCTAAAGACCATCGTGCAAAGGATCTGCCACGCAAGTTGCATTGGGAGTAATTTAAAGTAATAAGTAACAAGTATTAAGTAATAAGTATGATTACCTTTTGTGGATGATCACAAGGCTTGGAATGGAAACGACGCCTCAACATATTTCAAAATCTAAATTACAATTTCCCTCATGTCACATAAACTATCTTTCTTCTTTCTTTTCCTATTCGCCTCATTATGCTCACAAGCCCAGAATCGTATCGACCTTTCTGGCGAATGGGACATTTCATATACCGGCAAGGAAGGTGCCGTCAATACAACTGCACATCTTCCGGGTTCCATGCTTACAAACGGACTAGGCGACAAGGTTACGATAGACACGAAATGGGTCAGCAGTCTCTACGACTCATCATATTTCCACAATCCTGCCATGGAGAAATACCGTAGGGAAGACAACATGAAGTTCCCTTTCTTCCTTACTCCAAGCAAGCATTACGTGGGAAATGCTGTCTATTCGCGCAAGGTTTTCGTGCCAAAGGAATGGAAGAAGAAGCGCGTAATCTTGCATCTTGAACGACCTCATATCGAGGCTTCTGTCTTCGTGAACGATAAGTTCGTGGGCAAGGATTCCACACTCTCCGTACCACAATATTTCGACGTTACGGATGCCGTTGCCTTTGGTAAGGAGAATGCCCTTCGCATTAATATATATAATGGTATAGAGAATGTCTGCGTTGGTCAGGATTCACATTCCGTAACAGACCAGACTCAAGGCGACTGGAACGGTATTGCCGGCACGTTAGAGCTCATCAGTCGTCCGCAGGTGTTTATCGACAACATGCAGATTTTCCCAAACATAAAGCAGAAGAATGTCCGCGTGGAGCTTACTCTTGCCAACGCTCAGAAGGCTCTCAAGAAGAAGGCAGATTACATCATCCGCTTCAAGGGCATGAAGGTTTCTGCCGCTTCTCAGACCATTTCTTTTGATGCAAACGGAAAGGCTACGCTTACCCTCGATGTTCCTAACGCACAACTTTGGGATGAGTTCACGCCTAACATCTACGAACTTGCCCTGACCATGGATGGCGAAACCATTACGGAATCTTTCGGAATGCGTGAAATTAGCACGAACGGTCGTGAGATGATGATGAACGGTCATGCAATCTATATCCGTGGTACCGTTGGCAACTGTTGCTTCCCACTTACCGGTTATCCTCCAACGGACGAAAACTCATGGCTTGCCATCTTCCGAAAGTGCAAGGAATACGGCTTGAACATGATGCGATTCCACTCTTATTGTCCTCCAGAAGCTGCTTTCACGGCTGCCGACAAGGTTGGCTTCTATCTTCAGCCGGAAGGTCCTTCATGGCCTAATCATGGCGTCAAGCTTGGCAACGGAATGACCATCGACAAGTATCTCCTTCAGGAAACGGAACGTATGGTCAAGGAGTACGGAAACCACCCTTCGTTCTGTATGCTTGCTGCTGGTAACGAGCCTGCGGGCAACTGGGTGAAATGGGTTGGCGACTTCTGCGACTATTGGCGTACTACGGGCGACAATCGCCGAATCTATTGCGGAGCTTCCGTTGGTGGCGGTTGGGCTTTCGACCCAAAGAGCGACTATCATGTGAAAGGTGGCGCACGAGGTCTCGATTGGGATCGCCACGCTCCACAAGCTACAGACGACTTCTCGTCTGCCGTAACCGAGTTCGTTCAGAAGGGACGTACGCCTGTTACCTTCAAGATAAACGAGCCTTACCTCTCTCATGAGCAAGGCCAATGGTGCGCTTTCCCTGACTTCAAGGAGATTCTGCAATACAAGGGCGTTTATAAGGCAGGCAATTTCGAGATATTCCGTGACATTCTTGCCGATAATGGCATGGCTTCTCAGGCAGAGAAATTCCTTCATGCCAGTGGAAAACTCCAGACGCTTGCCTACAAGTATGAGATGGAACGCAATCTCCGCACGCCTAACTATACTGGTTTCCAACTACTTTCGCTCAACGACTATAGCGGACAGGGAACAGCTCTCGTGGGCGTTCTGAACGTCTTCTGGCGAGAGAAAGGCTATTGTACAGCTAAGGATTGGACACAATTCTGTGCTCCTGTCGTGCCTCTCGTTCACATGCCTCGCTTCGTGTTCAAGGGTGGAGAAAAATTCTGCGCAGATGTCTCTGTGTATAACGCTACAGCAAAGGAGCTGAACGGCAAGTCTCTCTCATGCATGATCAAAAAGGAGAACGGCGAGCATGCCGGAGTTCTCAACGTGGCAGAGAACATGAACTTTGCAATCGGCAAGAACCTTAACGTCTGTAAGGTGGAGTTTAACATGCCTGAAGTTACTGAGCCTACAAAGTTCACTCTTGAGATTAGTTTCGCTAATTGGGATTCACATTTGAACCATGCTCCTGGCATAAACTCTTACGACTTTTGGGTTTATCCTCGTGAGGTTCAGATGCCTGCCATGGCTTCGGATGTTTATGTATCAGACACCCTTGATGCAAAGGCTCTGGCTACTCTCAAGAAGGGCGGCAAGGTTCTTCTCACGGCTGCCGGCAAGGTAACTATGGGCGACGACGTGAAGCAGACATACCTCCCTGTGTTCTGGAATACAAGTTGGTTCAAGATGCGTCCGCCACATACTACAGGTGCTACAATAGACAAAACTCACCCTATCTTCCGCAATTTCCCTACTGACGATTGGGCGAATCTCAACTGGCACGAGCTTCTCAATAAGGCTCAGGTCATCAATCTTCAGGACTTCCCTGCCGACTATCAGCCAGCCATCCAGCCTATCGACACATGGCATGTAAGCCGTAAGCTCGGCATGATGGCAGAGGCGAACATAGAAGGTGGCGGCAAGATCCTCATCACGACGATGGACATCCAGAACAACCTTGACTCCCGACCTGTAGCAAAGCAGATGCGAAAGGCTTTGCTCGAGTACGTGAACGGCTCTGCTTTCAATCCACAATATACCGTGAACATCCAAACCATTAGCGACTTCTACACAAAGCGTGCAAAGCCGGTCAACATGTTCACAAACGATTCTCCGGACGAGTTGAAACCTAAGTTGAAGTAAATTTCCATGGCTCTTGCCTGAATCCTTCTCTATGGTCAACTCCAAGCTGAATCCTATATTTTGGAAAAAATCAAAATAAAAATTTGTTTTTTCGCTCGCTTATTCGTAATTTTGCAGCGCAGAAACTGTTAACCCTAAATCCTAAAACAAAAAACTTAAAATAGTATAATATGGCAAATCCAGATTTCAAGTACGCTCCAATGTTCCAACTTGGAGAAGACAAGACTGAGTATTACAAGATTCCTGGTTCAGAGAAACTTGTAAGCACTTCAGAATTTGAAGGTCATAAGATGCTGAAGGTTACTCCTGAGGCTCTTACCGTAATGTCTAATACCGCTTTCCGTGATGTTTCTTTCCTCCTTCGCCCAGAGCATAATGAGCAGGTGGCTAAGATTCTCACAGATCCAGAGGCTTCTGAGAACGACAAGTATGTTGCCCTCACTTTCCTCCGCAATGCAGAAGTTGCTGCCAAGGGCAAGCTTCCTCTCTGTCAGGACACAGGTACTGCCATCATCCACGGCGAGAAGGGGCAGCAGGTTTGGACAGGCTTCTGCGACGAAGAGGCACTCTCTCTCGGTGTTTACAAGACTTATACAGAAGAGAATCTCCGCTACTCTCAGAACGCACCTCTCAACATGTACGACGAGGTGAACACTAAGTGTAACCTTCCTGCACAGATTGACATCGAGGCTACTGAAGGCGCTGAGTACCACTTCCTTATGGTTACAAAGGGCGGTGGTTCTGCCAACAAGACTTACCTCTATCAGGAGACTAAGGCTCGCATCCAGAACCCGGGCACTCTCGTTCCTTTCCTTGTTGCCAAGATGAAGACTCTCGGTACTGCCGCTTGTCCTCCATACCACGTAGCTTTCGTTATCGGTGGTACTTCTGCTGAGAAGAACCTCCTTACTGTTAAGCTTGCTTCTACTCACTACTACGACGCTCTCCCTACTACTGGTGATGAAACTGGTCGTGCTTTCCGTGATGTAGAACTTGAGCAGCAGCTTCTTGAAGAGGCTCACAAGATTGGTCTTGGTGCGCAGTTCGGTGGTAAGTATCTTGCTCACGACATTCGTGTTATCCGTCTCCCACGCCACGGCGCTTCTTGTCCTATCGGTCTCGGCGTATCATGCTCTGCCGACCGTAACATCAAGGCTAAGATCAACGAAGACGGTATCTGGATTGAGAAGATGGACGACAACCCAACACGCCTCATCCCAGAAGAGCTTCGTCAGGCAGGTGAAGGTGAAGCCGTTAAGATCGACCTCAACCAGCCAATGAGCGAAGTTTGCAAGATTCTCTCACAGTATCCTGTTTCTACACGTCTCTCTCTCAACGGTACTATCATCGTAGGTCGTGACATCGCTCACGCTAAGATCAAGGCTCGTCTCGACGCAGGTGAGGAGATGCCAGAATACCTCAAGAACCACCCAATCTACTACGCTGGACCTGCTAAGACTCCTGCTGGTATGCCTTGCGGTTCTATGGGACCTACTACAGCCGGTCGTATGGACCCTTATGTATATGAGTTCCAGGATCACGGCGGCTCAATGATCATGCTTGCAAAGGGTAACCGTTCGCAGACAGTTACTGACGCTTGCCGCGACCATAAGGGCTTCTACCTCGGTTCTATCGGTGGTCCAGCAGCTATCCTTGCTCAGAACAACATCAAGAGCATTGAGTGCGTAGAGTATCCAGAACTTGGTATGGAAGCTATCTGGAAGATTGAAGTAGAAGACTTCCCTGCATTCATCCTCGTTGACGACAAAGGCAACGACTTCTTCAAGAAGATTGGGTTGTAATTGTTCTGATTCTTGTGTAGAACCGTATCTGCCAAAGAACAATTCGATGCTTGTAATATAACTAAGGGGCGACACTTTGATTGTGTCGCCCCTTAATAATCTGGGTGTATCTTGTAGATTATGCTTGAAGTCATAGCCCCGATTGTATGAAAACAAAAAAGGAAGACCGAAGTCTTCCTTTTTGCGCTCCAGGATGGGCTTGAACCAACGACCCCATGATTAACAGTCATGTGCTCTAACCAACTGAGCTACTGAAGCAATTTTTATGTTGGCATTCAAGCTTTGTTTGCTTGTTTGCGGGTGCAAAGGTATAATGTTTTACTGAATTGACCAAATAAAATGGATAAAAAATCAAAAAATGTTGCACATTTGCCGAAATAAAGCAAGAATATGGACTGTTGTCTATGCTATGAAATAAAGTTTTGCTAACTTTGCAGAAGTTTATTTTGACTAAACACGGGTTTTCGATGCACAAAGTAAAACTTGTGGTACTCCGTGTTTTAAACTTTAAGAAAAATGAAAAAAGCAAGATATGTGTTGCTGGCGTTGTTGCTCAGCATGATTTCTGGAGCAGCCAATGCTCAAGACTATTACAAGATGGGCGATCAGGTGTCGCTCTTCAATGAGGTGTGTCGCCGTTTGCAGACTATGTATGTAGATACGTTGAATCCGGAGCAGATGATTTCGGATGCCATCAATGGCATGACTTCAAAAATGGACCCTTATACGGAGTTCTATTCTGCCAAGGACAAGGAGAAACTGAAGCGTTTGCTCACAGGCAAGTATGCTGGCATAGGTGCTCTCATAAAGAAGCGTCAGGACAATGACCAGGTGGTTATAGACTATCCATATCCGAACACGCCTTCCATAAAGGCTGGCTTCGAGATGGGCGACGTTATCCTTGCCATAGACGACACAGTAATGACCGACAAGGAGACAGGCTATGTCAGCAGTCATCTGCGTGGTGATGCTGGCACTCAGGTCAAGATAAAACTAAAGAAGCGTGCAACTGGAAAGGTCGTTACCTCAACGATAACAAGAGAGACTATCAAGTTGCCAGAGATTCCTTGCTCGTTCATCTATGAACAGGACGGCAAGAAGATAGGCGTGATACATCTCTCGGAGTTTACGCAAGGCTGTTATGACAATTTCAAATCTACTTTCCTCGACCTTAAGCGTCAGGGTATGGAGAAACTCGTGATAGACATTCGTGGTAATAGTGGAGGAAGCGTACAGGAGGCTGTGGACATTATTAATATGTTTGTTCCGCGCGGGGAACTCATAGTTCAGACGCGTGGAAAGAACTCTCAGCTTGACCGTGAATACAAGGCAATGAAAGATCCTACAGACTTGCAGATTCCACTCATGGTGCTCGTTGATGACGAGAGTGCTTCCGCTTCAGAGATTCTTGCTGGCAGCCTTCAAGATCTTGATCGTGCAAAGATTGCAGGCGAGAAGACCTACGGAAAGGGAATCACACAGCAGACCCTTCCAATAGGTGATGCTGAGATAAAAGTAACGGTAAGCCGTTATTATCTGCCAAGTGGTAGATGCATCCAGGCTCGTAACTACAATAAGGGTAGGGAAGAGAGCGTTGCAGACAGCCTGAAGCATACTTTCTATACTCGTAGTGGCAAGGCGGTGATTGACGGTAGTGGTATCGCGCCAGACCTTGAACTGAAGGCAGACACCATGCCTCGTATCATCTATTACCTGAACTCTGCGGATTCAACGGAACTGGTATTCAACTTTGTTTGCGATTACCTTAATAAATATAAGGACATTCCAACGGCTGAGTCTTTCTCGCTTTCTGATGCCGACTATGAGGAATTCAAGAAGCGAGTCATAGCAGCTGACTTCAAGTATGATCCATTCACGGAGAAGGTCTTGAAGCAACTGAAGGAAGTAGCTGGCGTGGAAGGTTATTATGACGACTGCAAGGAGGAATTTGAGGCTTTGGAGAAAAAACTGAAGCATAACCTTGATCATGACTTGGACTTCCACAAGAAATCAATTAAGGGACTTCTGGAGTACTATATCCTCATAGGTCGTCACGGATATTCACAAGGCTTACAGAGCAACTACCTTTATGATAGTGTGTTCTTGAAAGCTATCAAAGAATTCTAAAAATCAAAAACCGCAGTTTAGTTTCTGATAATGATTGACAGAATAACCATAGCAAAGATAATGGATGCTGCAGACATTGTGGATGTGGTATCCGATTTCGTGGTGCTGAAGAAGGCGGGCGTGAACTATAAGGGTTTGTGTCCTTTCCATAACGACCGAACACCATCATTCTTCGTGTCTCGTTCGAAGAACTATTGCAAGTGCTTCTCGTGTGGAAAGGGTGGCAATCCTGTAGGCTTCATCATGGAGCATGAGCAGTTGAGCTATCCAGAGGCACTAAAGTATCTTGCGCGAAAATACAATATTGAGGTACAGGAGCGAGAGATGACTGACGAAGAGAAGAAGGCGCAGACAGAACGCGAGAGTCTTTTCATCGTAAACGAATGGGTGGCAAACTACTTTGCCGACCAGCTTCACAATAGTGTTGATGGTGCTTCTGTAGGAATGCCTTATTTCCGAAGTCGTGGTTTCCGTGACGATATCATAGAGAAATTCAAACTTGGTTTTGACCCTTCTGACCGTAAGGCATTGGCACAAAGGGCAATAAGCCAGGGTTACAAGGAGGAATATCTGGAGAAAACTGGTGTATGCTACAAGACTGAACGTGGCGAACTGATAGACCGTTTTGCTGGTCGCGTCATATTTCCATGGTTTGGACAAAGTGGTAAGATAGTCGGGTTTGGAGGTAGAAAACTTGATGCGGCAACAAAGGGTGTTTCACAGAAGTACGTGAACTCTCCTGATAGTGAGATATATCATAAGGACTCTGAACTATACGGGCTCTTCCAGGCGAAGAAGGCAATAGCAAAAGAAGACCGCGTATATATGGTGGAAGGCTATACGGATGTGCTTTCCATGCACCAATGTGGCATAGAGAATGTTGTGGCAAACTCAGGTACTGCACTTTCCATGAAACAAGTGGGCATACTCCATCGTCTTACCCAAAACATCACTCTCCTTTATGATGGTGATGAAGCAGGTGTTCATGCTGCCATGCGAGGTACGGACATGCTTCTCTCTCATGGTATGAACATCAAGGTCTTGTTTTTGCCTAATGGAGATGATCCAGACAGCTTTGCACGAAAGCATTCTGCAGATGAATTCCGTAATTATGTGGAAACGCACCAGACAGACTTCATCGATTTCAAGTGTTCGTTGATGCTCAATAACGTTACTGACCCTATCAAGCGTGCAGAAGCAATAGATAATGTACTGCAAAGCGTAGCCCTGATAAAAGACCAAATAAAGCGTTCAATGTACGTTACCTTATGCGTGAACAAACTTGGAGTGAAGGAAGAGGTTATTATTCGTCGAGTGAACAAGTTCATACATGACAATATAGAACAACGTCGCAAGCAAGAAGAACGCGAAAAAGAACTTGAACAGATGGAACGCGACCGTGCTGCCATGGCTGGATTGCCTGAGAGTACACAGACTGTGAGCGAAGGAAATGCTGTCGCTACGAATGGTAATATTGGCGCTTCTGTTTCTAAAAAGCAGACAAAACTACAGGAAATAGAATCCACAATGGTGAAGCTGATCGTGCGTAATGGTGAGATGCTTATGCCTACTGATCCTCCAGTATCCTTGGCAAAGCTTGTTGCCATAAATATGGCGGACGATGAATTGGAGTTCTCTATTCCTATATATAATACCATACTGAATGAGGCGGCAGAGAAATCTGATGAAGAAAACTTTGTCGCTGAGCAGTATTTCTCAAAGCATGAGAACCTTGAGATATGTACTGCTGCCATGAATTTCATTATGGATAATGTGAATATTGCTCCAGAGGAAATGGAGGAAGAGCAGAAGGCAAGATTTGTTTTCCAAAGCATTTCCCACCTTTTCATAGAACTCCGCTTGCAGATTATTACGGAACAACTCGCAGAAGTGAAACTGCAGTTGGCAAGTGCCAAGCCTGAGGATATGGTTGTGACTATGCAGAGATACAAGGAACTGAAGTCTATCCATAGCCAGATAGCAAAGATGATAGGCAGAAGCCGATAATATATCCAAGGGCATTGAGTATGGAAATGGAAAAGGATATAGCGAAAGAGCTTATGCTGCTTGTTGAACGTTATGAGACGGCAGACTTCATTTGCGGCGATCCGTCTTGGTTTATGCACCAAGTGGATGGCGAACTCAATCAAGAGGCAATGGCATTTGTTGCATCATGCTTCAGCTATGGCTCCCGCAAGCAGTTCATGCCGAAGATACAGGCGCTGTTCGACCATAGTGAAGGCTTTGCATACGAATGGGTGAAAGAACGTCGCTTCCGTGAAATCATACCAGATGACGACAGCTGTTTCTATCGACTATATACAAACCGAATGGTGCTTGACCTGCTGAATAGGTTGGCAGACTGCTATAATGAGCATGGAAGCCTTAAGCTGTTGATGGTCAAAGAGAATGCTACTACTGCAATTGATGCTCTTAATGTGCTGACAAGATCTTTCGGCGGTAAGATTGTCCCGAAGAACACTTGCTCCTCTTGCAAGAGACTCTGCATGTTTCTTCGATGGATGGTTCGCAAAGATTCGCCTGTGGATTTAGGCTTATGGGCAGACATAATTGACCGTCGTACCTTGATCATGCCGCTTGACACCCATGTGATGCAACAAGCTGATCGCTTGAATTTGATTTCCTCAAAGACGACTTCCATGAGCGTTGCCATCAAACTTACAAACGAAGTGGCAAAGGTCTTTCCTGAGGATCCGCTAAAAGCAGACTTTGCTTTGTTCGGCTATGGAGTGAACAACAAAAATCAAAATATATAAATTAAAAATATATAACTATGTTTCTTTCAAGCAACACAAGCCTCCAAGGGGGAAAATACAAGATAGTTCGTCATATTTCCAGTGGCGGTTTCGGTAATACTTACGAAGGTACTCACGCCATGATGGACACTCGTTTGGCTATTAAGGAGTTCTTTGTCAAGGATTTCTGTGGTCGTGAAGGCGATACTTCACGAATGACAGTCCTTACGCAAAGCAAGGTAAATCTTATCCAAAAGCTGAAGGAGAAATTTGTCAAGGAGGCAAATTCCATATATAAACTGAAGCACAACAATATAGTTCGTGTTACGGATATCTTTGAAGAGAATGATACTGTCTATTATGTAATGGACTATGTGGATGGAAGTTCGCTAAGTGATATCATCTCCAAGAAGGGCAATCTCTCTGAAAATGAGGCTTTGGGGTACATTCGCCAGATAGCAGAAGCTCTAAAGTATGTGCATAGTAAGAATATACTTCATCTTGATGTAAAGCCTGGGAATATCATGATTGAGTCTTCAGGAAGGGCTGTACTTATTGACTTTGGTGCAAGCAAGCATTACGATGAAGGCACGGGCGAAAACACTACGACCATGCAAGGTGTTAATACTCCTGGCTATGCTCCTATAGAACAGGCAAGTATTGGCTTCACTTCTTTCTCTCCTTCTACTGATATCTATGCCCTTGGAGCAACTTTATACAAAGCTCTTACCGGCAAGACTCCACCAAATTCAGCTGCTCTTGCATCTGGTTCGGTAGGTCTTGCACCTCTTCCTGCCAACATTTCTTCTGGTACTCGTAATGCCATTAGAAAGGCTATGGAGATTAAGCGTGATAATCGTCCGCAAACAATTGACGAATTCTTGAATATTCTTGGTGGCGGAAGTGTTGGTAATAATGATGAAAATACACTTCTTGAAGGCGTTGAAGTAAGTGTGATCTCTGGTGGAAATGCTTCTGCTGGTGGTTATAACAATGCGTCAAGCGGTAGTACAAGTGGCAATTATGCTCCAAACCCAACGCCAGGAATTTCTGAAGTCAAGAAAGGTGGTATAAGCAAGGTACACATTGCTTTAGGATTAACGGCGTTCTTAGCTTTGGTGCTATGCTTCCTTTTGGTAATGAGATTGTCAAAAGACAGAAATCAACAGGAGGTTACACCAACAGAAGTGACAGAAAATGTTACAGAAAATTCTACTGTAAATGAGGTGGACTCGGAAAAAGTAGAAGAACCAATACCAGAGCCGGAACCTGTTCAGGAGTATTTTAAAGCTTCAGATGATGGCTCGTTCAGTTTTTCTGGAAATATCGGAGGCAGCGGCATTTATGGCACATTACGTGTGTATGATTATGGAGTTAGTGGCACATATTATTATAGTGTGTTCAGACACAATCAGGCTGGTCATGAAATGTCTTTGGAAGGTTCTATTGATGAAGGTGGCTATATGAATTTGGATGCATATACTCCAGATGGTGACTATGCGGAAAATTGGAGCGGAAATTGGAATGGCACGCATTTCAGTGGCACATTCATAAGAGACGATGGTAGGGAAATGAGAATCACCATAAATAAGAATTAATTTTCTTATGGGCATTTTCGATTTTGAATAAAAATATGAAACATAATAGTGTCTTCGTTATAAGGATATTCCTTGGCACTCTCTTCCTTTTCTCTGCAGTTTGTTCCGCCGCTTCTTGTGGCAATAATGACAAGTCACAAGGAGGTGTGCAGCAGAATGGCAATGGAACGGAAACGGCTGATGTCGTGAAGAAGTACAAGGAGATTGACTATCCAACTCCCAACTTTGATCCTGACAAAAAGAATGATGTTCAGGGAGTAATCCTTCATCATACGGCAGAACCTACTGTTGAGAGTTCACTTCGTGTGCTCACTGTAGGGGAGCGTCAAGTTGGTACTCATGTGGTTATTGACACAGATGGCACCAGATACATCATGTGCTCGCCAACTACTGTTACCTATCATGCAGGACCTTCTGTCCTTGCTGGTAGAGAGTCTTGCAATGAGTTTACTATAGGTATTGAGTTTCAAGGCAATACTTTGGAGAAACCGCTGACGGCAGAACAACGCGAAAGTGCCATAGAGTATCTTCTTCCGCTCATAGCTCAGTATAATATTCCAATCGAGAATATCGTGACCCATGAGATGATTCGTGAGGCTTACAAGCGTAAATATCCTAATAAACGTGTGAGTGGAAAGGTAGATATTACGCAAGTGGAATACCGCAAGTTCATGCGTGAGTTGCGTGCTGCATTGAAGAAGTGATTAATAACTCATAGCTTTTCATATCAAAACTCATAGGATTTCATACTAAAACTCATAGGTTTTTATACCATAACTCATAGCTTTGCAATTGCTAACAAATACAAATATAAACATGAAGAAGTCTTTGTTTATTTTACTACTGACATTCAGCTCCTCGCTGATGGGAATTCACGCACAGCATTATGTTGGTGGCGACATCTCCATGCTGCCTCTTTATGAAGAGAAAGGTGCGAAGTATTTCACAAACTCAGGTGCGGCAATCACGGATGTGCTCGGCTATTTCAAGACGGAAGGTCTGAACACGATGCGCGTGCGCCTTTTCGTAGATCCTTCACAGGCCACACAAGACGAGAAGAACCAGGGCGTTCGCCAGGATCTTGAGTATGTCAAGACACTCGGAAAGCGCATCAAGGATTATGGATTCAAGTTTATGCTTGACTTCCATTATTCCGACACTTGGGCAGACCCAGTAAAGCAATATACGCCAAGCAGTTGGCTTTCGTTGAGCGAAACGGAATTGCAGCAGAAAATCTATGACTACACGAAAGATTGCTTGCAGCAACTCAAAGATGCTGGAGCAGAGCCGGACTATATCCAGACAGGCAACGAGATAAACTACGGAATGCTCTGGGGAAATCGTTCTGCAAAGACAAACTACACAGCTGGATCTGCTGGTCAGGCGCGTTTCATGACTCTCTTGAAGCAGGCTGGCAAGGCTTGTCGTGAGGTTTGTCCTGACGCCAAGATTGTGATGCATTCGGAGCGTGTGGCAAAGATTTCCATATTGACGAATTTTCTGAAGGATTTGAAGAGCTATAATGTTGATTATGACATCATTGGCTTAAGCTACTATCCTTATTTTCATGGCACTCTCGCTACGCTCAACACAGTGCTCACCGTACTTGAGCGCGACTATGCCGACAAGAAGATAATGATCGTAGAAACCGGCTATTGTGCTCATTGGGCAATTTCGGGAGATTATGATCTCAGCGCAACATATCCGATTTCCGAGGCTGGTCAGCAGAAGTTTACTGAGGACCTTATCACAACTCTCAATGCTCATCAGAATGTCATCGGCTTGTATTGGTGGTGGCCAGAGGCTAACGAGTATGGCATTGATTGGCAGCAGGCTGTAACACCTTCCGGCTGGTACAATGCAACGCTCTTCGACAACCAGACAGGCAAGGCCTACAAGGCTCTTTCTTCACTGAAGAATTTCCTTACTGCTGAGCAACTTGCGGGCGTTCACGGAGTGGAATACAAGGTGCAGAACAATGCAGCAATTTACAAACTCAACGGACAGAAAGTTGGCGAGAATTATAATGGAATTATAATAAAAGGCGGAAAAAAGATGATTAAGCACTAAAGTGATACTACTTTTTATGGCTATCGCTTGCACTTTCGCTCTATTTTGTGTAATTTTGCGCCGTTTAAGTGCTACTTATCCAAGGATTGGTAGAGCAAAATGAATAAGAAAACAGAAAAAATAAAATAACAACTATATGAACATTTCCTACAAATGGCTTAAAGACTACGTCGATTTCTCGCTCACTCCAGATGAGGTGGCAGCAGCTCTTACCTCTGGAGGTCTTGAAGTTGGTGGCGTTGAAGAAGTCCAGACTATAAAAGGCGGTCTGAAAGGTTTGTACGTCGGTCAGGTGCTTACTTGCGAAGTACATCCAAATTCAGATCACATGCACATTACAACCGTTGACCTCGGCCAGGGCGAACCACAGCAGATTGTCTGCGGTGCTCCTAACGTGGCTGCTGGTCAGAAGGTTATCGTTGCCGCTCTTGGTTGCAAGCTCTACGATGGCGACAAGGAGTTCACTATCAAGAAGTCAAAGCTTCGTGGCGTTGAGAGCTGCGGTATGATCTGCGCAGAGGACGAAATTGGCGTTGGCACAAGCCACGACGGCATCATCGTTCTTCCTGAAGACGCTGTTGTCGGCACTCCTGCCGCTGAATACTACAACCTTGAGAGCGACTACATCATCGAGGTTGACATCACTGCAAACCGCGCTGACGCCATCTCTCACTGGGGTGTTGCTCGCGACCTCTATGCTTGGCTCGTTCAGAACGGCTATGAGACAAAGCTCCACCGTCCTTCTTGCGACGCTTTCGTTGTTGACAACAACGAACTTCCAGTGAAGGTTACAATTGAGAACAATGAGGCTTGCAAGCGTTATGCATGTGTCAGTCTTACCGACTGCGAGGTTAAGGAATCGCCAGAATGGTTGAAGAACCGCTTGAACGTTATCGGTCTTCGTCCTATCAACAATATCGTTGACATCACAAACTATATCATGATGGCTTACGGTCAGCCTCTCCATTGCTTCGATGCGGATATGGTTGACGGTCATGAGATCATCGTGAAGACTATGCCGGAAGGCACTCCTTTCGTCACTCTCGATGGCGAAGAGCATAAGCTTTCTGACCGCGACCTCGCTATCTGCAACCAGAACGACGCTATGTGTATCGCTGGTGTATTCGGTGGCAAGGGTTC
>JAZRXS010000154.1:0-4210 GCA_045600325.1 Prevotella sp. | reverse complement strand
ATTTCGAGGAGCGTAGCGACGATCCCTTTAAAGAGCCTCATTAAAGCGAGGTATTCGAGCGCATTTTCAGTTGAGATTTTCGTTCTGGATTTTAAAATCTTAAACTATAATCCTTACCAAAATACGCTCCAGTACGTCGCTTTATGGAGTATTTTATAATGGATCGCCCCTAGGGCTCGACATCTGAACTAAAATCATAACTAAAATCCAAAGGGTGGGAAACTTTAATAAACTCATCACAATGGAAATAACAGCTACATTCTATCCAAAGAAGTACTTGAGATCATTCAAGGAAAACGCCATCGGCTTCCGCTCTGTCAGAAACAATCCACCAGCAAGAACAGACATCACGAAAGCCATCATCCCTGACGGCGCACTGATGCTCTGCGACAGACTCTTCCAGAACTGCAAGTCACTGACCGACATCGAGATACCCGAGTCCGTAGATTACATCAACGACCAAGTCTTCATGGACTGTATCTCATTGAAAGAAATCCATCTTCCCTCTTCTATGCAAAAGATAGGCAAGGAAGCCTTCAAGAACTGTCTCTCCCTCGAATCCATCCGCATTCCTCATGGCATCACGAACATTGAAGACTTCCCAAAGATCTTCAAAAACTGCATAAGCCTCAAGCTCATCGAACTGCCCAACGAATTGCAAGCAGACATCCCAAACAACCTGTTTGATAAAAGTGTAAAAGTAGTATTCTATTAATTACCCATAAACACCATGATCACAATAAAAAGATTCTTCAGTTCAATAATAGAACCAAGCCACTTATCCTACTAATCCAAAAGTCCTTCGTCGATCTTTTCACGGGAACAATGTTTGTGAATACTGGGGATGTGGAGGAGTGAACTACACTTTCCTGTTTTCCTTTCATAGGAAGGAAAGGTGTCATCATGGGCGGGAAAGTTTTCCTTCGTGAGGAAGGAAAGTTTTCCCAGCCCCAAAGGAAAAGTCGGGAAAATGGTTTATGATTTTTGTTGGATTTTGGTTTAGATTTCGAGCCGTAAGGCGATCCTCCAAGAAGATACTTCATAAAGCGAGGTATTCGAGCGCATTTTCAGTTTAGATTTTCGTTTTAGATTTTCCTTCGGCATTGATCAGGAGAACTAAAATCTTAAACTAAAATCCTTACCAAAATACGCTCCAGTTCGTCGCTTTTAGGAACGATTTTATTTCGGATCGCATCAAAGATGCTCGAAATCCAAACTAAAATCCTAATAAACATCTTAACAGCAACGAACTTCAATACAATAAAAAATATAGCTTTTTTAGAGCATTTTCCCTACATCCCTACATGGAATCGCAGAGCCCCCTGTGTTTATCGGGGTTCTCGGGCTATGTAGGAAAATGTAGGGAGCATGTAGGGAGAAAAAGTTTCCTACATGGACTTAATGCACTGATAGTTAACTGATTATCGCACGTCCATGTAGGGATGTAGGCAAATGCCTTCAAAAATCCTGATTTTTTAGTATTTTTTGCGGTGTTATTACGGTTTTCAAGATGTATATCAAGCAAATCAAAGAAAATGGTCTATTTTCCTCTTTTGAACAACGTCAAAAGAGTACCCAAAACACCATTATCAGCGTCATCGATGCTCTTTCTGCATAATCGCTATACAAACAGAATTTTCTGTAAAGATTTGTACGTACGAATAAATATCATTACCTTTGCAGCCATGAATGAACCTCTATCCCTACATCTGATAGCCAACTGCGTGGCAGGATTCTCGTTCCTCACCTCCGCCGGTTTCATGGCGTTGGTGCGAGTGCCGTTTGTTCCGATGTGGGAGCATCTACGCAAATGCAAACGATACATGAGCCTGGTGTTTCTCGTTGTAGGACTATCGTGCGGAAAGAACATCTTTCTGCCAACGGCTCCACAGGGCGAGATCATAGTCACAAGCACGCTGATAAGTGCCGGCATACAGGCTTTGCTCTTTGCTTGTACGGGAGTGACATTCGTTAATCCTTCATGGCTGAAGCGCAGATGGGTATGGGGAAGAATAGGCATCGTGCTTGCCTACGCCCTCTTTCTTCTTTACGGCTTGCTGATACAAAGGGCTGCATTCTGGACCTTCGCAACAATAGCAAGTCTTGTGTATTTCGCCCTGATAGCGGAATACCAGTTCATATTCTATAGGGAATACAAGCTCTGCGTGGAGCAGACAGACGCAGTAACGGACGAATATAGCGAGAGCCGCTACGCCTGGATAAAGCATTTCTTCATGACGGTATCCACACTGGGCGTAACGGCTGGCATAGCTCCTTTCCTGCCTGTAACGGTTTATGATATTTGGATGATTGCTGCTGCGTGTGTATATGTCTATGTGGTCATCAGTTTCGTGAACTACTGCGGTAGCACATCGATGTTGGTGAACAAGGTTTTCGAGGCAGAATCCTTTGCTAACCAGAAACTTGCTGGCAATGAAAGCAAGCAGGAAGTGGAAGCTGCCACCACGGAAGTGCCAAAGGCTGAGGTGGCTGAAATCATGGACTTCAGCGAACTGGAAGCTGCTTTGGAAGCGTGGGTGGAAAAGCGCGGCTTCATAAAGAACGACCAAGTATCCAGTGGCTTCGCAGAGTCACTCGGAGTGAACCTCGTAACCTTCCGCACTTATTTCAGCCAAAAGTATCAGATGGACTTCCGTCAGTGGCGCACAAAGCTCCGCATAGAGTACGCATGCGAGATACTGCGTGACAATCCCGACCTATCATACGACATCATTGCCGAGATGATAGGCATCGGTGACCGTTCTAACTTCTTGCGCACCTTCAAGAAAATCACAGGCAAGACCCCACGTGAGTATGCTCAAAGCGCTAACGAAGAATCTCTTTGATAGAGTATTTCTTGCCATCCTTGACAGTGTAGAAGTCATCTATGAGCCAGTTGCCGTCAATGTTCTTCACAACAACGGTCACTGTATTGTACTCAACATTCTCCTGAAGCAAGGTGACCTTGACTTCTGCCACGCCGGAAGACTTAATCGCAGCATCCTTGATGCGGTATGACACGCCAGTATCATCCTGTGTCCAAAGCCAATAGTCGAACTCTATCGGTCCGACTTCTCCTTCTGGCACAGCGTCAAGCGTTTTCTTCAATGCGCTCTTGAACTGCGGAGTGCAGTACTTCTCGGTAGCATCGCTGTAGAGTTGTGAGCGTGGGTTGGCACAAATGTCCTTGTAGGCATTGTTTACCATATCAGAAGGATCACGTGCAAGTCTGGAAGTGATGTCAACCTGAACATCCGTAACTTTCTGTGATACAGGTTGATTCTGCACTGCGCCACTGATGGTGCGACCAGAGGTCTTGATGGTTATAGACTGCAATCCGACCTTGCCCTGTGGGACAGACAGAAGGTAGATGAAACGAGGATCGTCACCTGTCTGCAGCGCATTCTTTACATCCGCAAGATCACCATAGTAGCCGATGAGCTTTGGCAATCCACCGTCTTCCTGCATCATTACATCCTTGCATCTGCCATCAGGCATTTCAAGCGCAATGAACTTGTCGTTTTGTCCTTTATGATCCGCCGACTCCACAACGATGTCGGAGATGCGGTCAACACACCCCTCCGGATACGGACGGACACTCATGCCTGCTGATTTCTTGTGAACTGGGGTCACACCGACCTGCATGAGGTAGTAGTCACGATTGGAAGGCATTACTTTCTTTCTGTCGCCTACGCTATTCAGAAGCACTTTCTGCATCGATACGCTTTCTATCCTATAGTCAACATACTGCTTCTTTGAACAGCCTGTGAGGACGATGGCAGAAAGAACTGATGCGATTACTGCAAGTATATTTTTCATAATGTTTAAGATTGTGCGGTTATACAGGTTATTCTGTTGGCAATAGTTTCTTTGCATCTGCGTCGGAAAGGTCTATGTCCTTACCACAGATGGTAAGAGTATTGCGACGAACAACAGACTTTTCGTAGTTCTTTTCGTTGACCTTGTCAGCATCCACGCCTTCCTTCAACTGCTCGTCGTATGCTAAAGAATAGACGAGAGTGCTGTTGACGAACTTCATGTAAATGCAGGAAGAGAAATCATCGAAGACGAAATCGTCGTTGATATGGCGTCCCATGGAATAGCTGTAGGTAACGAAACCATCTTTCATGACTTCGTATGCACCATTGTTTGACGCCATGTCAGAGAACTCTGCCACGTACTTGCCATCGTGAACAGAGGCAATCATGAT
>JAZRXS010000153.1:0-16442 GCA_045600325.1 Prevotella sp. | reverse complement strand
GACTACCAAGACCTTGATGCCTACGAATATAAGTATGGCGTAAACTGCACCTACACCACTCCGAAGTCCCTCGGTTCCTTCACTCTTGCAACGGATTACAACATCTTCGTGCGCCGTGGCTATCAGTCATCGGAGATCAACACCACCACCAATGCGTGGAATGCTTCCATATCAAAATCGTTCCTTAAAGGTTCGCTCGTAACAAAGCTCTCTGCCTACGACATCCTCCATCAGGTCAGCAACATCGGCTACTCCGTCAATGCCCAGGGCTACACCGAGCGCCGCTACAACAGCATCCCTCGTTACGTCATGCTCTCCCTGGCATACCGCCTGACGAAGAAGCCGAAGAAATAGAAAGGTTCTTGAATGTAAGGTTACTTAGAAGAATAACTCGTCAGGTTCTGTTTCAGCAGCTGACTCAAGGAACATGATGTTGTAGATTAGCGAATAATGTATCTGCTCTGTTATCTTGCTGGAAATCTTACGTTTAAGTATCGTTATTTACATTTATTCCGTATTTCGAAGGCCTTAAAATACATTTATTCCTATTTTTTGATGTTGCAAAGGTACATTTATTCCGAAAATTATGCAAGAATCCTCCTAAAATAGTGTGCATTTTAGTTTATTTAACAGAAAAAATAAGGCAAAAGCATTGTGGAACAAAGAATAAAGTGGTATTTTTGCAGCATAGAAATAAAGATTAACATGAAACCATAAATATAAAAGCAAATGAAACGATGACTTATTTATTTCCTGAATCCTAAGGGACTCAAGTCGTAATCTATAGGAACTCAAGTTGTAAAGCATAGAAATACGAGTCGTAATCCATAGGAAAACGTCTCAAAAAATGCATTTTTTGAAGCATAACTCTATACTTTATGACCCGTATTTCTAAGCTTTACTACTCGCATTCCTAAGCTTTATGATTCGTAACTCTTAGATTGCGTAACGTAGCATAGCCTTAAAGCCAAGATCACGCTACGTATTGTACTGAAAGTCAATAAATTAAAGAGAGCTGCATAGTGTGCGTAACGTTGGATAGGAAAAAGGTTATGCCGCTAAAATGACGGAGAACTGAACATTATTTTTCAAAAAATCACATTTTCAACTTAACTTTTTCATGTTTCTTACGTTTATATAATAGAATGACACAAGAAGAGTTTGAACATATAGCCGCGGAACTAAGAGACGTGATGCTCTCTGTAGGCCGCAACTTCTTTGGCAACGATGCTGATGCTGAGGATGTTGCGCAGGAGGGAATGTTGTCTATGCTGAAGTATCTGGGCTGTATGGATGTGAGAAAGAAACATAATGCCCTTGCCATAAGGATTGCGAAACATTGCTGCATGGATATGGTGAGGAAGCGAAAGCGATCGACTGTCGTTTCCATTGATAGCATGAATAACCCACCAGGCAGTCTTGCCGGTTCTTCGCCACACGAGGAACTGGAAGCAAAGGAAATTCGCAAGGCTATGACGGAGGCTGTGGAACATCTGAAACCCAGCGAACGACGGTTGTTTGAATTGAGACAGATAGAA
This sequence comes from Prevotella sp., assembly GCA_045600325.1. Classification (GTDB taxonomy): domain Bacteria; phylum Bacteroidota; class Bacteroidia; order Bacteroidales; family Bacteroidaceae; genus Prevotella. The sequence goes on along the minus strand of JAZRXS010000153.1, from coordinate 14,904 downwards.
GGTTCCTCGCTCGATGAGATAGCAGAACAGACGGGTATCGCCAAGCCTTCGATAAAGAGTATGCTTTCGGCAGCGAGAAAGAAGGTGTTCATGGAACTTAAATTAAAAATGAAAAGTGAAAAATGAAAAGTAAGGATATAGAAATACTGATTGAGAAGTATCTCAACGGCGAGACTACTCCTGAAGAGGAGAAGGCTCTGGCTGTAGGAGTGTCTCACGAAGATGCTCCACAGGAATGGAAGATTATCGCCGAGATGCTTGGGGAACTTACCATAGACGAAGCTCTCTACGACAATATGATGGCAGAGCGCAACAAGAAGCCTCGCATCATGAAGCTATGGCCATGGGTAGCAACTGCATGTGTGGCGGCAATTCTGTTGATGATTCCAACGCCGCCGAAAAGCCCACTGCCAGAACAGGGGAATACTATAGAAGGTCAGCAAGTGGCTCAACATGAAAATGCTACTATAAATAAACGAGTGGCTCAAGGCGTCAAAGACGATGATTCAATTAAAACTGCACCGGTTGCCCAACCTATAAAACAAGAAAATCTTGTTGCTCAGACTACAAGGAAAGATTCTCATTCTGACAGGGACAAGTCACCTCAGCAGAAAATAACTGCAAAATCAGAAACCGTTATTGAAGCCCCTACAAGAGAAGAAAAGTCACTTGCAATGCAAGAGGATCCACGCTTAGATGAAGCCGAAGAAATACAAGAAGAAGTGGCTTCTGTTGCCGACCAAAAGATGGAAGACTTCTATGCCCAAGCGGCAAACATACAAAGGCACGGACAGCAACTCATGCAGCGTGTTTCAATGCAAAATAATCAATACTCAAACATTTATCAAAGCAAAGGCTTATGAAAAAAATCATAATATCAATAATCGCATTTGCAGTAGCTATTGCAGCCACAGCACAGGACAGAACTCCTATTGACAAAATCTACGAGGACATTGCACCGATTACAGAACATCTGCATATCCCAGCCAAGCAAAAGATTAACCATGGAGATGGCGTTGTGATGTACGTGCAGAATGATGTGGTAGGAAAAATGTTTCTCTGCACAAAAGAATGTGGCGAAGAATACCCATACGATGAGGAGTTAAGGAGTTATTCTGTTGAAAAGATTGACTCAATAAACAACGAGAACAAGAAAGTCTTTGACGCTATGTTCGGAACGTTCAAGCATCACCTCGATTCCTTGATGATTACTGCACAGGAAAGCTATCACTATGAGTCGCATAGCCCGGGCAAAGACACTATTCTCTATTCTATCTGCATAAAGAACGGAGCAGACTCTATCAGGAAAGTAAAGGCAAGTAACGGAACAATGATTTACCCAGACGCCTTGGAGACATTGTCCTTTAATTTCACAGATAGCTACAAACCGTGTGGCAAACATATAAGTGGAATGGGATGGTTAAGCTATAACAAGAACGTATTCCTTCCAAATAGAAAGAGCTATTATTTCAAGAAAGAACCATATCTTGAGAAGATTCTGCCTATTCTAAAACGCAAGGGTGTAAAGTCATGGACTTTCAGATGGGGACAGAGCGACGACTATGATGTGGATAGGAATAGGAAAGAAGAATTCGTTGTAGGCCACCAAGTAGATATAAAAGGACCTGATGGAAGGAAATCGAATGTGGGACAAACTTATGGAACCATGTATTTCATTCCAATTGATAAGAGAACATTGGCAGAAGAGATTTTCACTGCGATAGACAGCTTAACGCTCGACCATACCAACCTCAATCCTGAACAGATGTTCCGTTATACATACAATGTAAGGGAAGACGTTATGGGCGGGCTTGGCAATACCTATATTTCGCAACTATTAGAAGGCACTACGGGGGATGGTTATCATGCCACGCATGTGTATTTCGGCGTAACTCCAGAAGGCTTCTACGTGATGATAGCCGATATAGAGAAAAACTTCTGGATACCTAAGGAGTGGTCAGTATTGAAGAGCTACTTCGATGGCAAGAAGAAGTATATATAAAGTTCTTAGAATGTAGGGCGAGGATTTCCGAGCCGTTTTATCAATAATATCTGATAGACGGCTCGGAAATCCTCGCCCTACAAAGCGGAAATAGCCAAATTCAATCAAAACAGCAATAATAATTTGCAGAATGGAGAAAAAGATGTAACTTTGCATCGTAACATGAAGAAAACTTCATACTATAGGGTGCATTTTGGTTTGTTTGACAAAAATTGTTGGGTAAAAGTATTGCGGAACAAAGAAAAACTTTGTAACTTTGCAACGGTATAAATAAAGATTAACATGGAAAGATCTATCCGTGCAATGATGCTGCTTATTGCTATTTGTTTCGCGCAAAGCATTATGGCGCAGGGCAAGCGTTCCGTATGCTTTGAAGGCATACCGGGAGGGACGTATGCCTTGTCTGTTTGCGATACTGTGGCTCTGACGGATAGCGCAACAATCCTTGATGTCCTGAAACCTTACTCGCCGATGGAGATTGACAGCATCCGACAGGCGTCGCCGAAACTGTATTTCGGTTATGAGACGGAGCAGGTTATATCGGGCAGGGTAAAGGGAACTTTCGGCAAGGTTAAGAAGCCACAGCTGCATATCTTTGTTCCGCAGACGGGCTACAGAGATACCTACGACTTGGACGGCAAGCAGAGGTTCCACTTGCGAGGCATGGACTTCGTGGATGGCACAGAGTATATATTGCAAGCGACAAGACCGAGTGGCTCTGACGGTCAGATACAGCTGGAGGTCGATGACGTTCCGTTTCCTATCGTAAGCATGAAAAGATTCCAAAAGAATGAGCCGGACACTTGCTTTATTGCCAGTGAGGGTATGCAGGAATATGCTCAAATGATGGATAAGAGCGAGATGACGATCGAGTTGCAGGAAGTTCTGGTTAAGGGCGATAAGAGGATAAAGTCCATAAGGTTTGGCATAACAGCAGGATATGGTTATGGCATGAACGACCCGATGCTGAAGAAGGGCTACATGATGGAGTATCTTATAATGAAACTCGGCTTTCTGATGGAACAGAGAAGTGGTCTTAAAGTGCCATATCAGAGACGATTTGTCAACGAAGGGTGGAGCTCAAGAGTGGAGAATGTTGTCCCAGCAATCTTCGTTGACGATTTTCCTCTCGAGATTAGTGAGATGGACGAATTGTGGAACATTCAGTCGGAGTTCATCAAGCAGATAGAGTATTATCCTCCTGAGGAATCTTTAAATAATTTGGTGTTAAAAGGCAATGAAGCCGGTGCCGTTTACATATACACAAAAACGCGGCCAAACTTCGGCAGACCATTGTCTATGGCAGAAGTTCATCAGATAGGTTATCAGCCGGAGCGTCCTTTCGTGGGATTCATCCCTCCCCCTTGTGGGGGAGCTGGAGGGGGTCTTACGGTACTGTGGAATCCTTCTGTGAGAGTAGGCGAAGACGGTAAGGCGAAAGTGTCGTTCGATGCTGTTGAAGGCAAGCGATACAAGGTCGTTTTGGAAGGCATCAGCGACAAAGGCATTACGGTGAGAAAGGAGGCAACGCTATGATAAGAAAGCTTTTCGTTATGCTTCTGCTTGCCATCTGCCCAGTAATGCTGATGGCTCAGGAGCGTATCTATATTCAGACGGACAGGGGTGTCTATGTGCCAAACGACACTATCTGGTTCCGTGCGCATCTTGTGGATGCTGCCACCAATCTTCCATCCACGAGCAAGCACTATCCGAAGAACCGTTCGCGCTACGTCTATGTCGAACTGTATGACGTTAAGGCAGATACCCTCGTTGAGCGAACCATGATACGGCGCAATGCTGACGGCATTTTCGCCAATGCCATGCCACTAAAGAAAACCCTTCACGAAGGTCGCTATATGCTGGTGGCCTACACGAGATACATGCTCAATTTCCCTGAGACGATGTTTGCATACAGGGAAATTGAGATTGTGAAAGTTACTCTTCCCAACCGATGACGTTCTTCATCGTGATTTCCTTCACGTCCTTCCTTGTGAGTTGCCTTGCCCAAGGGACGCGGTTGCCGTTGGAAGCACCGGCACCACGGTTGTTGTATTCGTAGTAACGAGCGGTCTGCTCGTTGCTTTTGTCGCTCCAGTTGTGCCAACCTTCAGGACGGATGTGCTCTCCAAGGTCGCAGTTCATGAAGAGTGTGTAGGCGTATGGACGCCAAGGTCTGCCGAGATAGCATTTCCTTGCATTAGGCTTTGGTGCGCCGAGAGCATCGCCTACGAGAGGTGCATCCGGCGACATGGCACGGAGAGTGCATTCATTGAACACATAGCCGTACTTCACATCCTTGGGAGTACTTGCCGCTGTGACGTATGAATCGTTCTTGTTCTCTATGAGACACTTCTCGAACCATACGGTGGAAGGACCGAAGATGAAGTCTGTTGTGCCACAGATGTAGCAGTTCTTGAAGAGCAGATGAGTGTTCTCAACGCCTGTGAAGAGCGTGTCCTGATGGCCAAGAAGACGGCAGCCAAGCACGTGGATGCGGTCGCCTGTGGTGTGAAGGGCAACTGCCTGACCCTTGCGAACGGAGTTGTTCTCTATGGAAAGGTTCTTCAATGTGATGTCATTGCCTTCCACTTTCAGCGTCCATGTACGGAAAGTGCCCATAGGAGTCTGCGTGCCAGCGATAGGAACATTGGCATGATCGTCCCATGTGATGATGGTCTTCTCGGCATCTTCGCCACAGAGCTCTATGTTCGTAAGCCAGTGATGGACAGTGACTTTCTCCTTATAGACGCCTTTCTTTATGAAGATCACCTTATGGTAGGTCATGAAGGCGCGACAAACCTCAATGGCATCTTGCACGTTGCGGAACTCGCATGAGCCGTCGCGAGCCACGAAGAGGGTGTCAGGGTTGTCATACTTGTTGGCTGCGCTAAGGCTTAATGAGCAGAGCGTCAGCAGTAAAAGAAGGTATTTTTTCATTGTTTCGAGGTTTTGGGGTACCGATATGGACTTGAACTTGTTCGTCTCTCTTCTCCATCATCACGATGGTGTCAGCCTCAGAGAGGGCAATTTCCAGGTCGTGAGTGGAGAGTAGGATTGTCTTGTTGTAGTTGCGGGCAAGTTGCTTGAGCATCTCCATCGTGCGCACCTTGCTTGGATAGTCAAGGAAAGCCGTAGGTTCGTCGAGGAAGATGTAAGGGGTTTGCTGGGCAAGGGCACGAGCTATCATTACCTTTTGTCGCTCACCGTCACTGAGACTGTGTACCTTTCGCGATGGTTCTACACCAGTTATCTTCAGGCTTTCCTCAACGATGGCTATGTCTTCCTTAGAAAGTCTTCCGAAGAACCCAGTGTAAGGCATTCTGCCCATGGAGACAAGTTCATGGACGGAAGTGTTCTGGACATCAGGTTTGTCGGTTAGGACGACAGCAATTTTCTTGGCAAGTTCACGCTTGGGAATGGCATTAAGCTCTGTGCCATCAACGAAAAGCTCGCCCGAAAGAGGCTTCTGAAAACCTGCCAGCGTGCGCAGAAGGGTGCTTTTGCCCACACCGTTCTCTCCAATAAGGCACGAAAGCTTGCCTGCTTCAAGCGAAATGTTGATGCCTGAAGCCACAATGCGTTTCGGGTAGCCTATGGAAAGATTCTTGGTTTGCATTTACTTCCAGCTGATCTTATTGCAGTAATACTCAGGGAGTTTCTTGCCGTTCTTTGCGTCTATGGTCACACGCTTCATCTGGATGTCTTCGCAGTAAACGAGTTCGCCAGGCTCATCAGACTTGATGTGAACATCTTCGAGAGTGATTTGCTTGACAGGCATTTCTGGAAGTCCATTGAAATAAAGGGCACGGAGAGCACCGTTGCAAGTGATGTTCTTGATATGAATGTCGCGGAAAGAAGGAGTCTTCTCGCTGAGAGGTTCAGAGGCAATCTTGGCAGGACGCTTTGTGCCGTCGGCAAGTTCCTCTACAGCCGACTTGCCACCATAGTAAAGGTTGAAGCGGATGGCATCGGCAAGGATGTTTATCATTGCAATGTTCTCCACCCAAATGTTCTCGACAACACCGCCACGACCACGACAACTCTTGAAGCGAAGACCGATGTCAGTACCAGAGAACTGGCAGTTTGTACACTTGATGTTCCTAACGCCACCACTCATCTCTGAACCAATGACAAAGCCACCATGTGAAGCATAGACAGTACAGCCGTCAATGAGCACATTCTCTGTAGGAATGCCACGCTTACGTCCAGCTTCATCCTTGCCTGACTTGAGGCAGATTCCGTCGTCGCCAACATCAAAGGAAGTGTTAACTATCAAGCAGTTACGACAAGATTCGAGGTCAAGTCCGTCGCCGTTCTGTGCATAGCTTGGGTTGCGAACCTCCACACCGTCCATTATGAAGTCCTCGCAAAGTTCAGGGTGGATGTTCCAAGCAGGTGAGTTCTGGAAAACAACGCCTTCAAGAAGCACTTTCTTGCACTTGATGAGATGTACCATTACAGGACGAGCAAGGTCTTTTTCCGCTGGTGCCCAAAGGTCTGGCCGACGGAGAAAACCACCATTGCCCGTGAGACGTTTCCATTGGGAGTCAGTCACTTTCTCCTTTTTGAGAGGACGCCAAGCCTGACCGTTACCATCAATGATACCCTGACCGGTGATGGCAATGTTCGTACAGTTGTCGGCAGTGATAGGACTCTGATGACGCTCGGCAGGTTGTCCTTCGTAAGTAGTCTTGATGAGTGGATAGTCCTTTATGTCCGAAGAGAAGAGCAATATGGCACCCTTGCTTACGCAAAGGTTCACATTGTCCTTGAGATTCAGAGGACCAGTGAGCCATGTGCCCGAAGGGATGACGAGCTTGCCACCGCCCTTCTTTGAGAGGTCGTCAATGGCTTCCTGGATTTTTGCTGTGTGCATGGTCTTTCCGTCGCCTTTGATTTTCAAGTCCCAAAGGTTGACCGAACGACTCGGGAAACTTGCCACCTTCACCTTCTCCATCTTGAACGGGAGATTCTTGTAAAGGTAGGAATAGTCTTTTGCTGCGTAAGTGGCTGCTACCAAGCAGATTGACAGCAAGGAAAGAAAAAGTCTTTTCATCATTTTAGTATAAATAGGTTAGGGTTAGTCTAAGTTATCGGCCTCCGGCTTTTCTTCGCTTTGCCTTTGTTTTTGCAGGTGTCGGAGGTGGCGTAACAGCCTTTACGTCGGCAGGATTCAGATTAAGCGAATCGCCCTCCAGGGCTCTTCTCTCAGCCTCTTCGCGCTTCTTTCCATAGATTGGCATTTCGTAAGGTGCTACCTGCTGGAGATTCTGACCACCATAAACGCCATATATCTTGCGTATTCTCGCAACATAGCCAACAGTCTCCGTTCCACGCATGTAGCCAAACTTGACAATCTTGTTCTTGTATCCTTTCGGCTCAGAGAGGTAAAGGATGTAAGGAGCTATGGAATCAAAGCAAAGAGCAGTGACGGAGTCTTCCTTAGCAAGTTCTATCGCATCAAGAACATGCCCCTTTCCACCGTTGTAAGCGGCAAGAATGAAGTTCTGGCGTTCATACGGTTCCTCAATGAAAGTGAAGTCCGCATTGAGTATATTGATGTACTTCACGGCAGCCTTTATGCTCATCTCCGGCGTAAACATCTCTGTGAACGGAAGTCCAAGTTCATCAGCAGTCTCTGGCATTATCTGCATAAGTCCACGAGCGCCAGCAAAAGAAAGGGCTTCCTTATCGAAAGTTGATTCCTGATAGCATTGGGCAGCAAGGAGTTTCCAGTCCCATCCACATTCCTTCGCATACTTCTTGAACAAGCCGTCGTACTCAGAATAATGCTCAGCCTTCAGGTCAATGTACATCGGATATTCCCTACGCACAATGCCACCATTGTTCAGCCAATCCTTCTCCATCTTCTCAACGTAAGCAACGATGGTGTCGTTGTACCACACATTGAAGCTGTCCAGCAGTTCCTTGTTTGCAGTCCTGAATTCTCCGGGAGTCTCACAAGCGCCGAGATCAGTGTCAAAACACTTCAGTTTCGCATTGACTTCCGTAGAGTCCTTGCATGAATCCGCCTCTATTTCCAGTCCGTGATACTTGGCAAATTCCTTTGCTATAAGGTATTGTGTGCCAAGCTCTTGCCCATTGTAACGATAATAAGTCTTGTCGTCAACAAAGGCTGCAAAGCGTATCTTTCCCTTCTCCTTGATTTCCTTGAAGGTAAGGGCATGGGGAGGAGGTGTGGAATCGTGAAGGAATATAGTGTCACCTTGCGGTGTAATCATGCCATGTTCCAGAAAATCATTCTTCTGGCAAGCGCATAGAATGACCACAAGGAGTAGCATTATGAAAGGGAATTGTCTCATTTAGTTTTTGTATCTGCTTGTCATTTCTGTGCCCTTTGCGGAGTCGCAGTAGGGGCATATTCACTGATGCCTGTCGATGTATTGCTCACAGGCTCGTACGTTCTGCCGGAGATCTTGTTTATTCCGCCATACATTGCATAGCGTCTGCGGATGTTGTCAACATAGCCAACAGTCTCAGCACCACGCATATAGCCATTCTTCACGACAGGATTCCTATATCCTTCCGGAGTGGCAAGCTTCAGGATAAACGGCTTGACATCGTCCCAGAAACAAGGATTCTTGCCAGCAGCCTTTGCCATTGCCATAGCATCACGCACATGCCCCGAGCCGCCATTGTATGAAGCGAGGACGAAATTCTGCCGCTCGTAATTGTCAGGAACGTCGGAGAAGGCTCCCGTCAGTTCCACAATGTATTTGCAGGCAGCGGCGATGCTCTTCTCCGGATTGTAGATGTCTGCCATTGCAAGACCGAGATGCTCGGCTGTCTTTGGCATTATCTGCATCAAACCTTTTGCTCCGGCAAAGGATTCCGCCATAGGGTCGAAGCAAGACTCCTGATAGCATTGTGCGGCAACCAATCGCCAGTCCCATCCCGTCTGCTTGGAATATTTCCTGAAATGTGCATCGTAGATGCTTATCACGCCACCTTCCGGATCACGGAACATTTCGTAAACCTTGCGCCTGACGCCACCAGCCGCCACGATTTTCGCCTCGTTCTTGCTCACTTGGTTTATCAAGGTCATGGTGACATACTTCTTCAGCATCTTCTGCAACTCTGGATTTGAAGCCTTGAACTTTCCTACCTCACGGAAAGCCGCAATGTCTCCTTCATTTCTCTCAAGTCGCTTCATGATGTCAACGGAATCCCTGCACAGTTCCACACGGACGCGAACACCGAGCTTCTCCGCAAGCGACTCCATGAGAAGATACTGCGTGCCGAGATAACAGCCGTGATACTCGTAGTAAGTCTTCGGTCCACTTTCCGTAAGCATGATTATCTCTCCGTTCCTGATAAGGTCTGAAACGGAGAAAGTGCTGCTTGTGTCGCCAGTAAGATTACCACTTGTATCGAGCGTATCGCCCCAGGGTGTTGTTATCTCATTTCCGCCTTTCTTTTCCTCGTTGCAAGAGAACATTAGAACGGACAGAATGAATATAATAGGGAGGAAATGTTTCAATTATCTTAATATTTTGGCGCAAAATTAGTGTTTTTTATGCAAATCAGCGTGTTTTATGCAAAATAATTGTATCTTTGCGGCGTATTTTTAAGATACTTTTACACATTTGGGTACTTAAAAACTTACAAATCGTAATATAGAAACATACAAAAACTAAATACTAAGATGTTAAGAATTGCTATTCAGAGCAAGGGCAGACTCTATGAAGACACAATGAATCTGCTCACAGAATCGGACATTAAGGTCGGTTCGTCAAAGCGCACATTGCTTGTGCAGTCATCAAATTTCCCACTTGAAGTGCTCTATCTTCGCGACGACGATATTCCACAAAGCGTGGCTTCAGGTGTTGCCGATGTAGGTATTGTCGGAGAGAACGAATTCTGCGAGAAGGCAGAGGATGCAGAGATCATCAAGCGTCTCGGTTTCTCAAAGTGCCGTCTTTCACTTGCCATTCCAAAGGCTATCGACTATAAGGGCCTTGAATGGTTCAATGGAAAGAAGATTGCCACTTCATACCCTGTCATCCTAAACAAGTTCCTTTCAGAGAACAACATCAGCGCAGAAGTGCATGTGATCACTGGCTCTGTGGAGATTGCTCCTGGCATTGGTCTTGCTGACGCCATCTTTGACATCGTGAGCAGCGGTTCTACTCTCGTTAGCAACAATCTCCGCGAGGTGGAAGTTGTCATGAAGAGCGAGGCTTTGCTCATTGGCAACAAGAACCTCTCACAGGAGAAGAAGGATATTCTTGCTCAGATTCTCTTCCGCATGGAGGCTGTTCGTCAGGCAGAGGACAAGAAGTATGTCCGCATGAACGCTCCTAAGGAGAAGATGCAGGAAATTATTGATGTTCTTCCAGGCTTGAAGAGCCCGACAATCATCCCTCTTGCAGATCCTGATTGGTGTTCTGTTCACGCCGTTCTTGACCAGAAGACATTCTGGGACATCATCGGAAAGCTTAAGGAACTCGGCGCCCAGGGCATTCTCGTTACTCCAATTGAGAAGATGATACTATGAAAATAATAAAAAATCCACAAACTTCCGACTACGCCAGCATCTGCGCTCGTCCAGTCATTGACCTTGCTTCTCTCAACGAGACTGTTTCTACCGTTCTCGCTGACATCAAGGCTCGTGGCGATGAGGCTGTGAAGGAGTACGAGAAGAAGTTTGATAAGGCGGAACTTTCCACGCTGCTTGTCTCTCAGGAAGAGATTGACGCCGCTATGAATGAGGTCTCTGCCGAACTGCTTGACGCCATTCGTCTTGCCCATTCAAACATCTCAAAGTTCCATGAGAGCCAGAAGTTTGAAGGCAAGATCGTGGAAACTTGCAACGGCGTGCGCTGCTGGCAGAAGAGTGTTGCCATTGAAAAGGTAGGACTCTACATTCCTGGCGGTACTGCACCTTTGTTCTCAACAGTTCTCATGCTTGCCATTCCTGCCAAGATTGCTGGTTGCAAGGAGATTGTTCTATGTACTCCTCCTAATGCAGAAGGCAAGGTTAATCCTGCCATTCTCGCTGCAGCGGAGATTGCCGGTGTCAGCAAGATATATAAGATTGGTGGCGTTCAGGCTGTTGGTGCCATGGCTTACGGAACGGAATCCGTGCCAAAGGTTTACAAGATTTTCGGTCCTGGAAACCGCTTTGTTATGGCAGCAAAGCAGGCAGTCTCTCTTGGTGACGTGGCTATTGATATGCCAGCAGGTCCAAGCGAAGTTTGCGTCGTTGCCGACGAAACAAGCAATCCAGTCTTCGTTGCTGCCGACCTTCTCTCTCAGGCAGAACATGGCATCGACTCCCAGGTTATCCTTATCTCTACCGATGAGGACATGCTTGCAAAGGTCAAGGCGGAAGTTGAACGTCAAGTAGAGCTGCTTCCTCGTATGGAAATGGCAAAGAAGACGCTTGAGAACTCAACTCTCGTTCTCGTGAAAGACTACGAGGAGGCTATGACTCTCAGCAATGCTTACGCACCAGAACATCTCATCCTTGCTTCCGACAAGTACGAGATGCTTGCGGAGAAGGTCATCAATGCAGGCTCTGTGTTCCTCGGAAACTACGCTTGCGAGAGTGCTGGCGACTATGCTTCTGGCACAAACCACACGCTTCCAACCCACGGCTGGGCTACTTGCTACAGCGGCGTGAACCTTGACTCCTACATGCGCAAGGTCACTTTCCAGCATCTCTCCGAGGATGGTGTCCGCTCTATCGGTCGTGCAGTTGAGCTTATGGCTGCTGCCGAAAGCCTTGATGCGCATAAGAATGCTATGACAGTAAGAATAGTTCAGGTTTCTGCAAAACTTGAGGGTAATGGCTAATGGCTGATAGCTAATGGCACCGTTAGTAGCCATTACCCATTAGCCATTACCTATTAGCCTTCACAAGCAGAGCTTGCGAAACTAAAAATATAATGAAAAGTTTACAAGAACTTACCCGCCCAAACATTTGGGCACTCGAGCCTTACAGCTCTGCCCGCGACGAGTATTCGGGCAAGGAAGCTCACGTCTTTCTCGACGCTAACGAGAATCCTTACAACGGACCTTACAATCGTTATCCAGACCCGCTCCAGCGCGAGCTCAAGGCGCAGATAAGCAAGGTAAAGGGTGTGCCGGCGCAGTGCATATTCCTTGGCAACGGTTCTGACGAAGCCATCGACCTCGTCTATCGCTGCTTCACTCGTCCTGGCATTGACAATGTCGTAGCCATTGAGCCTACATACGGCATGTACAAGGTCTGTGCGGACATCAATGACGTGGAATATCGCAAGGTTCTTCTCAACGAAGACTATCAGATGAACGCAGAAGAGGTGCTTGCCGCTTGCGACGACAACACAAAGGTCATCTGGATTTGTACTCCGAACAACCCTACCGGCAACGACATCAGTCGCGAGGAGATTGAGAAAGTGCTCGTCGGTTTCAGCGGACTCGTAGTCATTGACGAGGCTTACAGCGACTTCTCCCCTGCCCTATCGTTCCGTCATGAATTGGAGAAATATCCGAACATCATCGTGCTCAACACCATGAGCAAGGCATGGGCATCGGCGGGTCTGCGTCTCGGTATGGCTTTCGCCCACCCAAACATCATCTCTATATACAATAAGGTAAAGTACCCCTACAACATCAACATGCTAACACAGCAGAAGGCGAAAGAGATAGTATCCGACTTCTTCCAGGTTGACGAGTGGGTAAAGATCCTTCTTCACGAGCGTGCAAAGATGATCGAGGCTATGAAGGTGCTGCCTATCTGCGAGATGGTTTACCCAACTAGCGCAAACTTCTTCCTTGCCAAGGTCAATGACGCAAAAGCCATCTACGACTACCTTGTGAACAACGGTATCATCGTCCGCAACCGCAACAAGATTGCCCTCTGTGGCAACTGTCTCCGCATAACAATCGGCTCCAAGTCCGAAAACGAAGAACTTCTCAAGGCTTTGAGAAACTACAAATAGCTTCAAGTGAAGAGTGTACTCTTTACATTTCCTATGGAAAACACTCACCTCCACTGGATAGACTCAACAATAGTCATTGTCTCCGTCCTCTTGGCAGTGGTTCTTGGCGTATGGTTCTCGCGCAAGCAGAAATCTACCGACGCCTACTACGCAGCAAATGGCAATCTTCCTGCGTGGGCTGTCGGCATGTCGATGTTTGCCACCATTATTTCTTCCGTAACATTCCTTGCATATCCCGGCTACGCCTACGGCGGCGACTGGGTGCTCCTTGTGCAAGGTCTCATGCTGCCCATTGTCCTTGTTGGAGCCGTTTGGTTCATAGTACCCTTGTACAGGAAGGTCATCAAGCTTTCCACCTACGAATATTTCGAACGGCGATTCGGGTCGTTCTCCCGATATTACATCAGCCTTGCCTTCCTCGTTGAGCACTTCGCGAAGATGGCAGCCATCATCTACCTTATGGCTACGGCAACGGAAGTCTTTGCCGGCGGAATCGTTGATGCCCAAACCATTGTCATTGGCATCGGCATTGTCGTAATCATTCTCACTTACCTCGGTGGCATGGAAGCCATCATCTGGATGGACGTGGTGCAGGGATTCCTCCTTGTGCTCGGCGGCGTTGTGGCTATCGTTGTGCTTCTCAGCTCCATTGATGGCGGCATTACCACCGTCATTCACGAATCTTCCCGACAGAATCTCATCAATCTTGGCACAGAGCATTGGAACCTTGTCGAGACCACGTTCCTCGTCATGGTGCTCAACGGCTTCTTCTTCGCCTTGCAGAAGTACGGCACAGACCAGAGCCTCGTGCAGCGATACCTTGCTGCTCGCAGCGACAAGGAGGCGGAACGTGCCACATTCGTCGGCGTGGGATTGAGCGTGCCGGCTTGGGCGTTGTTCATGTTCGTCGGCACCTGCCTGCTCATCTTCTATCAGCAGAACCCTACCCTACTCCCTGCGGACACGGCAAACGACAAGGTCTTTCCCGAGTTCATAAAGACGCAGATGCCAGTTGGTATCACCGGACTCATCGTGGCGGCACTCGTTGCCGGTGGCATTTCCAGCGTTGACTCCGACGTAAACTGCATCTCCGCGGTCATCGTGGAAGACTACTACGGCCGAATAAAGAAGAATGCCACCGATCGTCAGAAGCTTCGCGTCGGAAAGATTGCCGTGCTCGTCGTGGGCATCGGGGCAATGTACATCGCCACCCTCTATCTCAAGTGGGGAGGGCAAAGCCTCCTTGGCTCCCTCTTTGCCATCTACGCCATCTTCTCTGCCGGCATCGTCGGCGTACTCATACTCGGACTCTTCTCGCGTCGCGCCAACAATCAAGGCTTGATCATCGGCATCGCCACCTCCGTACTCTTCACAGCCTACGCCGTTCTCACCTCCACATCGTTCGACATGGGCAGCGGCAAGCAGATTCTCCTCGACCTCGGCACATGGAATTTCCCCCACTCCACATACATGCTCGGAGTCTATAGCCACCTTATCGTGCTCGTAGTAGGCTACATCGCCAGCCTGTTCTTCAAGACACCACTCGCCGACAAGGAACTGACTATCTACGGATACAAGAAGAATTAAGAAACTTAAATATTAGTTGATCCAAGATGGGAGAAGAATAAAGGACCTTGGAGAAGGTGGTGTTATCGTCTCTTGGGGAAAGTGGGGAAAGTGTGGAAGGATTATGGCAGAGGGTCACTGTCCCTGTGATTCGCGTGAAAAACGCAGAAATGTGGCTCTTTGGCGTTAGGAAGATTGCGGTTGTTGTGCTACGCTAAGCAAGTGGTGACGCCGAAAGTGACGTTATTGGCACTCTTTTGACGCTGTTCAGAAGAGGGAAATAGATGCTTTTTGCGTGTTTACTTGATATATAACTTGTGTATCGTGATTTTTAAGGGTAAAAAACAAGAAAAATCATGATTTTAGGTGGCGAAAATCTACATATCT
>JAZRXS010000152.1:0-3871 GCA_045600325.1 Prevotella sp. | reverse complement strand
TTGCATTCCTTCACAATACTATCCGTCTCGTTGCGTTCCGTCCTGTCAACCGACGGACCGCCAGAACTGCAGGCTGCAAGGAACGCAACGAGAATGATACAAATATGTACGATTAGACCTCGTGACATCAGTATAACATTATCCTTCAAGGCTACGGTAACGGATGCGTTTTGGCTCTTCACCGCCGAGGCGCATCTTCTTGTTTTCCTCGTATTCTGAGTAGCTGCCCTGGAAGAAGAATACTTCACTGTTGCCCTCAAAGGCGAGGATGTGAGTACAGATACGGTCGAGGAACCAGCGGTCGTGCGAGATGACTACCGCACAGCCTGCGAACTCCTCAAGACCTTCCTCAAGAGCGCGGAGAGTGTTCACGTCAATATCGTTGGTTGGCTCGTCGAGAAGAAGCACGTTGCCCTCTTCCTTGAGTGCGAGAGCGAGCTGGAGGCGATTGCGCTCACCACCCGAAAGCACCTTACATTTCTTCTCCTGATCGGCACCGGCGAAGTTGAACTTGCTGAGATAAGCGCGGGCATTGACATCCCTGCCGCCCATTCGCATCAGTTCTGTGCCGCCAGAGATAACCTCATATACAGACTTCTCTGGGTCGATGCTCTTGTGCTGCTGGTCAACATACGCTATCTTCACAGTAGAACCGACCTCGAATGTGCCGCCGTCAGCCTGTTCCAAGCCCATGATAAGACGGAAGAGAGTTGTCTTACCAGCACCGTTAGGACCGATAACGCCTACGATACCGTTTGGCGGAAGCATAAAGTTGAGCTTATCATAGAGGAGTTTGTTGCCGTAAGCCTTCTTGACATCAATGGCCTCGATGACCTTGTTTCCGAGACGCGGACCGTTAGGGATGAAGATCTCAAGCTTTTCCTCCTTTTGCTTAACATCCTCATTGAGGAGAGCTTCGTAAGAGTTCAGACGTGCCTTACCCTTAGCCTGACGCGCCTTAGGAGCCATGCGCACCCATTCAAGCTCACGCTCGAGAGTCTTTCTGCGCTTGCTTGCCACCTTCTCTTCCATTGCCATTCGCTTTGTCTTCTGGTCAAGCCATGAAGAGTAGTTGCCTTCCCATGGAATACCTTCGCCACGGTCGAGTTCAAGAATCCAGCCTGCTACGTTGTCAAGGAAGTAGCGGTCGTGAGTAACGGCAATTACTGTGCCCTGATACTGGCGCAGATGCTGCTCAAGCCAGTCGATAGACTCAGCGTCGAGGTGGTTGGTAGGCTCGTCGAGAAGGAGCACATCCGGCTTCTGGAGAAGCAAACGGCAGAGAGCTACACGACGACGTTCACCACCAGAAAGGTGCTTTACGGAAGCATCCTCTGGAGGACAGCGCAGAGCATCCATGGCACGCTCAAGGCGAGAGTCAAGGTTCCATGCGTCAGTAGCATCGATGATGTCCTGCAGTTCTGCCTGACGAGAGAAGAGTTTGTCCATCTTGTCAGCGTCCTCATAGTATTCAGGAAGACACATCTTCTGGTTGATTTCTTCGTATTCAGCGAGGGCGTCCACAACGTGCTGCACACCTTCCATGACGACTTCCTTCACGGTCTTGTCGTCGTTGAGAAGAGGATCCTGCTCAAGATAGCCTACGCTGTAGCCTGGAGAGAATACAACCTCGCCCTGATAGTCCTTGTCAATGCCGGCAATAACCTTCATGAGGGTTGACTTACCAGCACCGTTGAGACCGATGATACCAATCTTTGCGCCGTAGAAGAACGAGAGATAGATGTTCTTCAGTACTTGCTTGTTTGTCTGGCGGATAGTCTTTGAGACACCCACCATGGAGAAAATTATCTTTTTGTCGTCTGCCATTTAGCCCCCCTCTTTCCCCCCGAGTGGGGGGATGACTGCAATTAGTCTTGCTAATTAGGGGCGCAGTCAAATAGTATTAATGATTTTACGATTATAGACCCACTAAATGTGATTTAATACTCCCTCCCCGCTCGGGGAGGGTTGGGGTGGGGCTTTAAATCAACTCCAACGCCTGCTTGAGGTCGTTGATAATATCGTTAGCATCCTCGATACCTACAGAAAGACGCATGAGGTCTGGCTGTACGCCTGCTTCAAGGAGCTGCTCGGTAGAGAGCTGGCGGTGAGTGTGGCTTGCTGGATGGAGGATGCAAGAGCGAGCGTCAGCAACGTGTGTCACGATGCAGATGAACTTCAGTGAGTCCATGAACTTCACAGCATCCTGAACATCACCCTTCACACCGAACGAGAGCACGCCGCAAGAGCCGTTTGGAAGATACTTCGCAGCGAGAGCATTGTTCTTGTTGCCTGGTAGGGTAGGGTAGTTCACCCATGCCACCTTCTCATGCTGTGAGAGGAACTCTGCAACCTTCTGTGCGTTAGAGCAATGCTGTGGCACACGGAGGTGGAGAGTCTCAAGACCGAGGTTGAGAAGGAAAGAGTTTTGTGGTGCAGGAATAGAACCGAGGTCGCGCATAAGCTGAGCCACGAGCTTTGTGCAGTATGCCATCTTGCCGAAAGCTTCTGCATATACAAGTCCGTGGTAAGACTCGTCTGGAGTGCAAAGGCCAGGGAACTTGTCTGCATTTGCCATCCAGTCGAAATTGCCAGAGTCAACAACAACGCCACCAACAGAAGTTGCATGACCATCCATATACTTTGTGGTAGAGTGAGTAACGATGTCAGCACCCCATTCAAAAGGACGGCAGTTGATAGGTGTTGGGAAGGTGTTGTCGATAACCAAAGGAATACCGTTCTTGTGAGCAACCTTTGCCCAACGCTCGATGTCGAAGACATTGCAGCCCGGGTTTGTGATAGTCTCGCCGAAAAGAAGCTTTGTATTCGGACGGATAGCTGCCTCAATCTCCTCGTCTGTAGAGTTTGGAGAGATCATTGTGCAGTCGATGCCCATCTTCTTCAGTGTAACGCCGAAGAGATTGTAAGTGCCACCATATATCTCGTTTGACACAACGATATGACCGCCAGCCTCGCAGATGTTGAAGATAGCCATGAAGTTTGCTGCCTGTCCTGAGCAAGTGAGCACAGCACCCACGCCGCCTTCGAGCTCAGCAATCTTTGAAGCAACGGCATCGCTTGTAGGGTTAGCGAGACGGGTATAGAAATAGCCGTCCTTCTTCAGGTCAAAGAGATCAGCCATCTCCTCAGTGTTATCATACTTGAAAGTCGTACTCTGGTAGATTGGCAGTACGCGAGGGTCGCCGTTTCCTGGCTTCCATCCGCCCTGCACACAAGTTGTTGAAAGTTTCATAGATTTATTCAATTACAGATATATTCATAAATGCGATTACGCTATTGCCCTCATGAACAGTGATACCGATGTCGCCATCAGCTCTCTTCATCAATACCACCTGAATGCTATCGCCATCTGCGTTTTTGCAAGAGAACACCATGCTTGTCATTCCCTTGTCGTCAGTTTTAGGATCTGTGGCATCAAGTACTTTAAGAGTAGTGGTGTCGCCATCACCCATTTTGATGGTAATGTCTTCGTCCCCAATTGTAACAATAGTGTTTACTCCTGCTGTTTGACCAGTTTCTTCTATCTGCTTGCCATTAGCATCAATCTCGACAACATAGAGAGATGTGGATAGCAGCTTAAGGGTTTCGCCATAAACAGAAGCTGTTTCGTTTATACTTGGAGCAACAGTTGCAGCCATTACATTTGCAGTTGTCATCAAGCCGACTGCGGCAAGAATGACCGAGAGGATGAACTTTTTCATTTACAATTTAGGGATGTTCTATAAATTAACTTATTAATAATTAAATATTTAGTTTGATATTTCAGTAAAAAGTCGTACATTTGTAGTAGAAATCAGATAGAATCATGCAGAAAACTACTATATACCGCAAGCCGATGGGCGAAAACCTA
>JAZRXS010000151.1:0-29544 GCA_045600325.1 Prevotella sp. | reverse complement strand
AACAACTCTGTTCCTGCTGACGTTATCCCTGCTGGCGCTGACCTCAAGGGTGCTACTGCCAAGGATCTCTACATGGGCTTCCACTGCGGTAACACTTGCTCACAGTGCATGAAGGACTGCAAGATCAAGTATCAGCTCATCCAGGCTCGTCTCATGAGCCCAGAAATCACAAAGGGTACTCTCGAAGGTCAGATCATGCCTTCTGCTACTACTATGTTCCGTATCCAGTCTAACTCTGATGCTAAGCTTGTTTCTTACATCGCTGAAGGTCACTTCCTTGACATCGACCCATGCTCATTCGGTGGTATCGGTATCGCAGCTATCCCTGGCTTCGCTCGCTTCTATCGCCACGTCCTCGTTGGCAAGCGCTTCCCACACCACGGTGCTTACGCATTCAAGAAGTCTGGCAAAGTTCTCTTCGAGGCTCTCAAGATGCTCGGCGTAGACGATATCAACACTCCACTCCCAGCTGGACAGCTCTACCCAGGCGAGAACCCATTCGCAATCTAATAGAGAATTATTCCTATAATGATAAGGCGGACATTTGTAAGTATCACTTGCAGATGTCCGTCTGCTTTTTAAAGTCATCTCTATGCTATCCATTTCATAACACTATGAGTTTTACATCATAACTCTATACTTTTCGCAGTTATAACTCAAAAATTGACTTAACGTATAATGCTTAATTTGTATTTATGTGCAAATAGACGTTGAAACATTTTGTAGTTTTCATACTATTTCATAACTTTGCGCAAAGAAACATAATTAAGTTCACAAACTAATATCAAGAAAATGTCAAAAGTATTACAAATAGGTTGTGGCGGCGTTGGTACCGTCGTTGCTCACAAGTTGGCACAGAATGCTGACGTATTCACAGAGATTGTTTTAGCAAGCCGCACAAAGGATAAGTGCGATGCTGTAGCAAAAGTAATCAAGGAGAAATATGGTGTTGAGATTAAGACTGCTGCCGTTGATGCTGATAACGTGGCTGAACTCGTTGCTCTCTTCAAGGAATATCAGCCAGAGCTTTGCATCAATGTGGCTCTTCCTTATCAGGACCTTACTATCATGGACGCTTGTCTTGAGGCTGGCGTGAACTATATGGACACAGCAAACTACGAGCCAAAGGACGAAGCTCACTTCGAGTATTCTTGGCAGTGGGCTTACAAGGAGCGCTTTGAACAGGCAGGTCTTACAGCCATCCTCGGTTGCGGCTTCGACCCAGGTGTGACAAGCATCTATACAGCATACGCTGCTAAGCATCACTTCGACGAGATTCATTACCTTGACATCGTTGACTGTAATGCAGGCGACCACCACAAGGCTTTCGCTACAAACTTCAACCCTGAAATCAACATCCGCGAGATTACCCAGAAGGGGCTTTATTGGCAGGACGGCAAGTGGGTAGAGACAGAACCGCTCGAGTTCCATCAGCCGCTCACTTATCCTGAGATTGGTCCAAAGGAGTCTTATCTTCTCCACCACGAGGAGATTGAATCTCTCGTAAAGAACTATCCAACAATCAAGCGTGCTCGCTTCTGGATGACTTTCGGTGAGCAGTATCTCAAGCACCTTGACGTTATCCAGAACATCGGCATGTCACGTATTGATGAGATTGAATACGAGGCAACTGGCATGGACGGAAAGCCTGTAAAGGTAAAGATTGTGCCACTTCAGTTCCTCAAGGCTGTGCTTCCAAACCCACAGGATCTTGGTGAGAACTACGAAGGTCAGACTTCTATCGGTTGCCGTATCAAGGGTATCAAGAACGGCGAAGAGCATACTTATTATGTTTATAACAACTGTTCTCACCGTGCAGCTTACGAAGAGACTGGTATGCAGGGCGTAAGCTATACAACAGGTGTTCCTGCCATGATTGGTGCGATGATGTTCTGCAAGGGCATTTGGAAGAAGCCAGGTGTATGGAATGTGGAAGAGTTTGACCCAGATCCATTCATGGAACAGCTCAACATCCACGGTCTTCCTTGGCACGAAATCCACGACGGCGACTTGGAGCTTTAATTCGTAATACTTAATGCGTAATTCACATCCGCTAATAAATCGTAAATTGTAAATCCGTAAATTGTAAATCTTATTGTTATGGAAATCAAAATAACTCCTGAAAACTACGAAGAAGTAAAGAACAGCGATAAGCTTGTAGTACTTGACTTTTGGGCAACATGGTGCGGTCCTTGCCGCGTAATTGGACCTTTCCTCGCTCAGCTCGCTGAGCAGTACGACGGTCAGATCGTCGTTGGCAAGTGTGATGTTGAGGAATGCGAAGACGCTGCAATGGAGTGGGGCGTTCGCAATGTTCCGACAGTTGTGTTCCTCAAGAATGGTCAGGAAGTTGACCGTATGGTAGGCGCAGCTCCTAAGGCTAAGTTTGAAGAGAAGATTAAGGCGTTGCTTTAAAAACTATGGACGCAAAAGATAAGAAGCATCGCGACGAAATATACGCTCAATACGTGAGCAAGATTCTTCCTCGTTTCGCAGAACAGATAGAAGCGGACAAGGAGGAGTTCAAGAGTCTTTGTCGCCAATACATCACAAGTGAGCGCAAGAATTCCCTTGACAAGATATTCATGTATCTTGAGCAGACGGATTTCTTTACAGCTCCTTCGTCAACAGTATTCCACCTCAACTGTCCTGGCGGTCTTTGCAAGCATTCCATAAATGTATTTAAGACTGCTCTCTCAATGTGTGAGAACATTCTCCACAAGGACATAGATGATGGTAATGCTGTTGTGAGCGAAAAGGTTTCAACAGAGAGCATTGCCATCGCCGCTCTTTTCCACGACCTTTGCAAGATTGGAATGTATTATCCAATAGACAAATGGACAAAGGATGGAATGAAATGGGTGAGCTATCTCGGTTGGGGGATAGACGACCAGCTTCCTATCGGTCATGCAGAGAAGTCTCTTTATCGCCTTAGCCGTCTCATAAAGCTTGAGACTGACGAGATTCTTGCTATCCGTTGGCACATGGGAATGTATGACATGGGAGAAAAAGGAAGTTCCATCCGCAATTCGTTCTACTCTGCAAGCGATATGTGCGCTCTCGTAACAATTCTCCATTGTGCGGATAGTTACGTGGCAAAATGTCTTGAGCCAACATACGATCTCACTCAGTACGTTCTGAATTAAGAAAACACATGATACGAACTGCCTCTCCGCAGCTTCGTGCTAAAGTCACAGTTCCCGGAGCGTTAGCTTCGGGAATTTCTATACCTCTTGATAAATAACTTTTTTCAAACTCTCCTTTTATGAGAAAACTAACCCTAACCCTTCTTTCATTAATTATCACAACTTCACTTTTCGCACAAGAGCGCAGGACGTTTGACTTCATCGTTCCTGACAATGGCGATTTCAAGGCTGCTATTGCCAAGGCTAACTCTCGCAAAGACCAATCAAAGCGTTTCCGCATTTTCATAAAGCAAGGCGATTACATCATTCCTGCCTCTGAGACATCCACCGTGAAAGGCATGGACAATGTGGAATATCCTGACCCTCGCACGGATCTCACGGCTTCAAATGTTTCAATTATCGGCGAAGGAATGGAGATAACCTCCCTCACAAACACGCCTCCTACGAATCTTGTTGAAGGACAATGGGGATCTGCTTGTCCTATTGAAGGCTTGCGTAAATGTTATACCCTAAAGAACTCTGGCACAGACAATTACATTCAAGACCTCAAGCTTGTCAATGGTATGAAAGACCATACTGGTCGTGGAGAAGCTCTTGAAGATGGAGGCAACAAGACTATCTGCAAGAATGTTGGTCTTTGGGGCTATCAAGATACTTATTGCTCAAACAACGGCAGCTCAAGAATGTACTTCGAAGGTGGCGTTATTCGCGGTCGTACGGACTATATCTGTGGTAAGGATGACATCTTCTTTCTGGGCGTTGAGTTCAGGAATGTGGATGCTGGCGGTTATATTGCTGTGCCTTCTCGTCCAAAGCAGTTCGGCTATGTTATGCGCGATTGTATAATTACTGCAGAAGATCCTGAGAAATGTGACCAGAACTATACTCTCGGTCGTCCTTGGGGACAAGGCACTCCGATTGCTCTTTGGATAAACACAAGATGCGAGGTCATTCCTAAGGCTATCGGTTGGGCTGACATGTCTGGCGGTTGGCCTGCTCAATATGCTGAATACGGAAGCGTTGACAAGAATGGCAAGGCTCTCGACCTTAGCGGCAGAAAATACTCTTGGACGGACAAGGAAGGCAATATTCATCCGAACAAGCCAGTCCTTTCAAAGAAAGAGGCAGCAAACTATACCGTGGAGAAGGTTCTTGCAGGTGATGACAATTGGAATCCTCAAGCTTTGACTAAAGCTGTTGCGAAGCCAACAAACCTCCAACTTAATGGCAAGACTCTCTCTTGGGATGATGACAAGGAAACACTCTGCTGGGCTATTTGTATTGACGGTAAAGTGGTTAGCTTTACAGCGAAGAATAGCTTCAAGATAAAGGCTGATGGCAATTATTCCGTAAAAGCTGTAAGTCAGATGGGAGGACTTTCAGAACCTGCCACCCTCTAAACTAACGATAAAGATAAGAAAAACGAGCTCTTTTACAATTATGTATAAGGACTCGTTTTTTTATTCTTTACTCCGATGATTTCTTGGAGCCATTATCTTCTTTTAATGCATCATATGCTTTAACTATCTGATTTACAAGATGATGACGTTGTATATCTTTTCCAGTCATTCTGATAATGGAAATCTCAGGAATAGAGTGGAGTAGGGTAGTGGCTTCTATTAGTCCACTTCTAACTCCACGAGGCAAATCTATTTGTGCAGGATCACCAGTTATTATCATCTTCGTGTTCCATCCCATACGAGTAAGAAACATTCTCATTTGAGCGGATGTCGTGTTCTGAGCTTCATCGAGAATAACAACAGCATCAGAAAGAGTTCTACCACGCATGAATGCCAATGGCGCAATCTGGATTATGTTCTTTTCCATCATATCCGAGAGCTTAGCTTGCGGAATCATGTCTTCAAGAGCATCGTACAAAGGCTGGAGATAAGGATCAATTTTATCTTTCATATCTCCAGGAAGGAACCCAAGTTTTTCACCGGCTTCAACCGCTGGACGAGAAAGAATAATCTTTTTTATCTGCTTATCTTTCAAGGCTTTAACAGCAAGAGCTATACTTAAATAAGTCTTTCCTGTACCAGCAGGTCCAATAGCAAAAACCATATCTTTAGCGTAAAAAGCATCAATCAACTGCTGTTGGTTTTCAGATTTAGCCTTAATAGCCTTACCATTTACATTATAGCAAACAACACCTGTTACAGATTCATCCTTCGTTTTCTCGCCATTCGTTATATTAAGAATATCTTCAAGGGAAATCTTGTTGTATTGAAACAAATGTTTTTCCATTGCAGATATAACCTTGTTTACCGTATTGAGTTCCGTTTCTTCACCGTAAAGTTTGAGAATATTATCTCTGCCTACGATACGAACCTTTGGGTAAAGCGAACGTAGCATCTGTAAATTAGCATTCTTAACACCGTAAAACATTACGGGGCTAACGTCATTCAATATGATAGTTAATTCTTTCAATTTCTGTTCTTTTGTAGAATTATTCAGTTTTACTCGTAATCTTTAAATTAAAGTCTCTAATATTCTTGTAGAATAAATCACCATAATACTCTATTTATCATAATGCCGATACCACCAAAATGACAGAGTTTTAATTTAAAAGGGATGAATAACCTGTTTACTTCTTTACAATTTCAATAAGTTCCATTGTGAAGATGAGCACTTCATTAGGTTTAATATCTTCACCCATACCACGTTCTCCATAAGCAATATCAGATGGGATGAACACTTCCCATTTTGAACCTACAGGCATTAACTGAAGAGCTTCTTGCCAGCCTTTGATAACTTGCGTTACGCCAAACTCAGTTGGTTCGCCTCGTTTGATTGAGGAATCAAAGACAGTTCCGTCGATTGTACGACCCTCGTAATGAACCTTAACCTTATCGTCTTTTGTAGGAACTGCTCCTTTTCCCTTAGTTATAATTCTGTACTGAAGACCACTTGCTGTAGTTTGAATGCCTTTTTTCTTTGCATTTTCCACAAGGAAAGCCTCACCCTTTGCCTTGTTTTCTGTAAGAGTTCTTGCATAAGCTTCTGAAATTGCATTATTGAGCATATCCATTGCTTTCTGTCCGTCCAATGGCATTTCCTTGCCACTTACCACTTCAAGAGCTGTTTGAAGACAAAGTTTTTCGTCAAAAGCAACTCCCATACGCTCAAAATTCTTTTTGCTCATCTCAAGAAGTTGCTTAACATTTTCACCAACAAAAATGCCAGCAGCATAACTTAAAGAGTCAGAAGGAATACTCTGGGCAAAACTTGGAGCCACGCAAACGAGGAAAAGAATATTTAATATGAATTTCTTCATGTATTGATACATTATATTATATATACAAGAATAGGGGAGAACACTCCCCTACTCTACGGTTGAATTATCTTTACAAAGAGGTAATAATCTCTTGTATTTCAATTAATTAGCCATCTGAATCTGTGGCATCTGTGGCTGAGCTGGAGCCTTTTCGATGCTGATGAGCTCTACCTTGAATACAAGTGGAGAGTAAGCTGGAATCTTATCGCCTGCACCCTGCTCACCATAAGCAAGGTTGTAAGGGATAACAATTTCCCATGTAGAACCTACAGGCATAGCCTTAAGAGCTTCCTGCCAACCAGGAATTACCTGAGCAAGAGACAATGTTGCAGGCTCTTTGCGCTCGTATGAAGAGTCAAATACCTGACCTTCCATATTCTTTCCTTCGTAGTTTACCTTTACAGCAGACTCTTCTGTTGGCTTCTGTCCGTTGCCTTCCTTGATAACCTTATAGTAAATACCAGTGCTACCGATCTGCTTGTATTCCTTGTTTGTAGCATACTTCTTCATGAAAGCATCAGCCTTTGCGATAACTTCCTTGTTAGCTTCAGCCTTCATTGACTTCATGATTCTATCAACAGCAGCCTGAGCTTCTTCAGGAGTCATGGATGCCTTTTCACCATTGATACCTGTGAGAAGACCTGACATGAGATTCTGGAGAGAGATAGTCTTTGTAGAATCAGCACCATAAACCTCCTGGTTAATTCCAGGAATCATGCGCTGTGAGATAACCTGACCCATCTGAATACCGAAGATATAAGCCTGCATAGCTTTGTCGTCAGCCTTCAACTTTGCACCTTCTGCAAGCCCCTTGTAGAATTCAGAGTACATTGTAGAGTCAACACCATTCTGCATCATAGCCTGCTTCAGACCTTCTGCCTGTGAGAGACCGAATGCGTAAGCGAGTGTGTCAGCTTCTGACTGAAGGTCAGCCTTTGGAGCATTATGACCACATGAACCTGCCATAATAGCAGCGGCAGCAATTGCCATTAAAGAAATTTTCTTCATGATTTTATTTGTTTTGTTTTGATTATTCAATTAATTGTTTTGCGCATAAATATCGCTTTTTGCGAAGTTTAAAGAACCTTGATAAGTTCTACATCAAAGATAAGAGCTGCGTATGGAGGGATTGAAGCACCAGCACCACGAGCACCATAACCGAGCATATAAGGAATGAAGAAGCGGAACTTAGCACCTTCCTTCATAAGCTGAAGACCTTCTGTCCATCCTGCGATAACCTGCTGAAGACCGAATGCAGCTGGTTCTCCACGTTGAATAGAAGAGTCGAACACAGAACCATCAGTAAGCATTCCTTCATAGTGACACTGAACTGTATCGGTAGCCTTAGGCTGCTTGCCAGTACCTTCCTTAAGAACCATGTACTGAAGACCGCTCTTTGTTACAACAACACCTTCCTTCTTAGCATTTTCAGCAAGATACTTCTCGCCTTCTTCTTTAGCGACCTTTCCTTTTTCTTCAGCGAGACGCTGGTTTTCTGCCTCCATTTTCTGGAAGAACTCGTTTACTATAACCTGTGCTTCCTTATGAGAAATCTTAAGTTCGTGTCCTTTTACAACGTCTTCAATAGCAGCAGCAAAGTCAGCAGCCACAATCTGATGTGCTCCCATGTGGAGGAGCTGGTCTCCAATGCCGAGACCGAGAGAATAACTAAGCTTATCCATTTATATTGTTTATAGTTTTTGGTTTTAAGTTTTTTTGCACAAAGGGGTATGACCCTTTTGTGCAAATTTGGGGTTTATTACATTCTAACCTTGTTGTCCACCATCTTAAGGAACTCGGAACGCAAGGCCGCACTTGACTTGAAGCGCCCGGTTAGATAGCTGGAGGTCATCATTCCTTCCTTGCGTGCTCCACGCATAGTCTTGCAAAGGTGTGTACCTTTCATTACAAGAGCCATGCCAAGAGGCGGATGTTCGTCGCCAAGAGCTTCCGTAAGCATCTGTACTACGTCACGAGTCAGACGTTCTTGAACCTGGAGTTTGGCAGCGCAATAGTCTATAACCCTACCGACTTTTGAGATTCCGAGAATCTTTCCTTTAGGGTTTGGCAGGTAGGCAAACCAATAAGTTCCGAAGAAAGGCATCATGTGGTGCTCGCAGCAAGAATAGAAAGAGCCGCTATCCACAATCATGCCGTCATAGACAAGCCCATCGTCACCATTCTGGAAGACAGTGATTTTTGGTTTGTCCTCTTCCTTATAGCCACGGAATATCTCGTCAAACATACGCACAATGCGATCTGGAGTACCCTGAAGTCCAAGACGATTAGGGTCCTCACCTATGTATTGGAAGATGGTTCTGATGCAATCTTCCACCGTTTCTCGTGAGATTCCGTTTTGTATAAGTTCGTTGTTCATCTGCTTAATGAATTGCACATTAGAGACGCAAAATTACTACATTATATATAATAAGCAAAGAAAATAGGCAAAAAACTACCACATTTATGCTATAAAACAAATAAAAGATACATATTTATAAATAAAATATGTAAATTTGCGCAATTAAAACCACATAAAATTGTATAGAATTATGAAAAAGATAGTGTTTTTGACAGGTGCTGGAATGTCTGCTGAAAGTGGAATAAAAACGTTCAGGGATGCTGGCGGACTATGGGAAGAATACCCAGTTATGCAAGTAGCTTCACATGACGGTTGGCTTGCCGACCCAGAGTTGGTGAACAGATTCTATAACGAACGCCGCAAGCAACTTCTCACTTGCCAACCTAACGAAGGCCACAAGCTGGTAGCAGAACTTGAAAACGAGTACGAAATAGCAGTAGTCACACAGAATGTTGACAATCTTCATGAGCGTGCCGGCAGCACAAGAGTGGTGCATCTTCACGGCGAACTGATGAAGGTCTGCTCATCACGCGATACGGAAAACCCACATTTCTGGCGTACCATGACCGAAGATGACTATGAAGTTAAGCCAGGGGAGAAGGCTGGCGACGGCAGTTTGCTTCGTCCTTATATCGTGTTCTTCCAGGAGTCCGTGCCAAAGATGGAAGAAGCTGTCATACTTGCTGAGAATGCAGACATATTCGTCATCATCGGAACTTCGCTTAATGTCTATCCTGCAGCAGGACTTGTCAGATACGTTAAGCCAGGAACTCCTGTTTATCTCATAGATCCGAATCCAACTGTAGGTCCTGCTTCAGAGAGCAACCTTCACATCATTGCCAAAGGAGCATCAGAAGGAATGAAGGAACTTAAAGCACTTCTTTCCAAAGCTTAGACGATAAAAATGCGTAGAATATTACTCATATCACTTCTTCTCATCTCTACCCTCGCCTATTCAGTTCCTGCAAAGCGAATTACCAAGACCGTGATTATTGACGGTAAGGAAGTAAAGCTTACATTCACAGGAAATGAGAAGGTTCACTTTTGGCTATCGGAAGACGGCAAGAAGTATCAGCAAGACGACGATGGAAACTTTATCATCTTTCCGGAATCTTCATATCTAAAAGCTGCTAACAGCAGGAAATATGAAATGAAGAATCCGGAAAGCGCTATTCCGAACACGCCAGCCTTTGCCAAGGCAAGGGCTAAGCGCAAAGCAAAATACCAAGGACAGAAGCGTGGACTTCTTATCCTCGTGGAGTTTGCGGACAATACTTTCACGTCAACAACAAATCCAAAGGAAGACTACCAGAATATAGCTTCTGCCGAGAATTTTAAAGAGAGCAGGAACTATGGCTCTGTGCGCGATTATTTCAAGGCTCAGTCTTACGGCCAGTTTGATTTCGTCCTTGATGTAGTAGGCCCGATAAAGCTTTCCCATAACATGAACTATTACGGAGCAAACGACTCTTACGGCGAAGACTTACGCCCTGGTACAATGGTGTGGGAAGCCTGCCGAGCAGCTGACGCAGAGGTTGATTTCTCTGATTATGACTGGGATGGCGACGGTGAAGTTGAGCATGTGTTCGTGCTATATGCTGGCTATGGCGAAGCACAAAGTCACAAGAAGAATACAGTTTGGCCTCACGCTTGGAGTCTTTCCATGGCAAAAGAGTGGGAAAGTGAGATTGGATCCTGCGTCTTCGATGGCGTAAATATAGATTCGTATGCTTGCGGAAACGAACTGGCAGGCGAGAGCGGCGGCATTCAAGATGGCATCGGAACAATCTGCCATGAGTTCTCACATTGTTTCGGTCTTCCTGATTTGTATTGCACAGACAGTAGCCATACGGACATGACTATGGAGGAGTGGTCAATCTTGGACTTCGGTTCTTATGTAAACAATAGCTATACTCCAGTATCATATACTGCATACGAGAGATGGTTTTGCGGATGGATAGAACCGACTGAGCTATCCTCTCCACAGTATGTCAAGGACATGGCAAACATAGATTTGAACGGAGAATCCTACATTATATATAATGATGGAAACCGAAATGAGTATTACATTCTACAGAACATCCAAAGAGAGGGTTGGAATTCCTATGCACCAGGTCATGGAATGCTTATACTGCATGTTGACTATGACCCGGAATCGTGGGTGGAAAATACTATAAACAATGACAGAAACCACCTCCGCCTGGCACCTATTTGTGCCGACAACAGGCGAAATGTGACTTCTTATGGTGGCGACCCTTATCCTGGAACGTCACGCAATACCCAGCTTACCGATGACTCCACGCCTTCCGCATCACTCTTTAATGCCAACACAGACGGTAAGAAGCTGATGCACAAGCCAATAACTGATATTGCAGAAAGTACAGACGGCATTATTTCTTTCACTTTCATGGGTGGCATTTATGTTGCTCCTCCTACAGATTTGGCTGCTTCGATGTCGGCAAACGAGATTACGGCAACATGGAATGAAACGCAGGAAGGCATCGTTTCATATAATTTAAAATACGGTTCCGTAGATAAAGGAGAAGCACAGGAGACTGTCATTATTGATGAAGATTTCTCAAAAGTTACAAGCAATGGCAATAGTAACAATGACATTTCGTCTATGCTTGACGAGTGGTTGAACACTCCTGGATTCACAGGAACGAAGCTTTACGCAGATTACAAGGGATTGAAAATGGGATCAAGTAAATTGGATGGAGAGCTCATTTCTCCTGTTTTATCGGGTATTACCGGCGATATCAGCATGATCCTATCATCCGAAACATACGGCACAGACAACTGCATGCTTACGGTAAATGTGTACAAGAGTGGCGAGACAAATCCGTTCTACACCTCAGAACCACTTGAAGCAGGTAAGGTAAACACATTGAAGCTCAGCAAAGTACCCGACAGATTCATTGCTGTAATAGGTGCAAGAAAGCGTTGTTATCTCACAAAGCTCCAGATAATTGGAAATTCATACAATCCGTATTCAAACGAAACGGAAATTACAGGCATCACGTCTATGCCATACACTTTCTCTCCAGCTTTTGAAGCAGAGCAGTATTGGATGCAGATACAGGCAGTAGGATCAGAAGGAAAAGCATCCGGATGGAGCGATAGAATCATCTTTGGCAATAGTGCAAGCAAGATAGATAACGCCACTTCTACCCCACTCCATGGCGAGCGATACAATCTCAACGGTCAGCGAGTGGGAATGGATTTCAAGGGCATAATCATCAGAAACGGCAAGAAATATATGAACAAATAAATGAGTTGCAAGATGTAAAGCATAGAGTTGCGTTTCATAAAGCTATGAGTTACGCTTCAAAACTCATAGAGTTATGACCAAAAACTCATAGAGTTTTGACCCAAAAGTCATAGAGTTTTGAGGCAAAAGTCATAGAGTTTTTGAAGGCAACCGCAAGCTATTGATAATCAAACCGTTACAAAAGCGGCTCAAAAACATGGAATTTCAACGAATAACCCAATAAACAAAATGAAAAAATCACTACTGATATTGACACTCTTCATGGCAACTTTCGCTGCGTCATTCGCAAACAAAGTTGACGACATCAAGGCTATTATCACCAAGGTAAACAACCATTGGCAGCAGAATCACTCTCCGAAAGAACGTGCCTTTTGGGATGTGGCTGCTTATCATACTGGAAATATGGAGGTGAATAAGATAATGCTGAACAAAGAGTGGCTTGATTATTCCATAGCTTGGGCTGAACACAACCAGTGGAAAGGTGCCAAGAGCGATAATAAGAGCGAATGGGTTTACAACTATGGAGAGAACGACAAGCATGTGCTTTTCGGCGATTGGCAGATTTGTTTCCAGACATATTGCGACCTCTACAACCTCGACAAGAACCCGCAGAAGATAGCTCGTGCCCGTGAGGTCATGGAGTATGAGATGTCAACTCCGAAGAACGACTATTGGTGGTGGGCAGACGGTTTGTATATGGTGATGCCGGTTATGACAAAGCTTTATAAGATTACTGGCAACAAGCTCTATCTCGACAAGCTATACGAATATCTCTCTTACTCTGAAAGCATAATGCTTGACGAGGAAACAGGCCTGCTCTATCGTGACGCAAAGTATGTTTATCCAAAGCATAAGTCTCACAACGGAAAGAAGGACTTCTGGTCACGCGGCGACGGTTGGGTGCTTGCAGGACTTGCAAAGGTGCTTCAGGATTTGCCTGAGGATGATGCTCATCGTGACCATTATATAAATATGTATAAGAAGATGGCGGCGAGCATCGTTGCATGTCAACAGAAAGAAGGCTATTGGACACGCTCTCTTCTCGATGCAGAGCATGCTCCGGGACCAGAAACAAGCGGAACCGCCTTCTACTGTTACGGTTTGCAATGGGGTGTGAACAACGGTTATCTCAAAGGAAAACAGTATCAGAAGGCCGCTGACAAGGCTTGGAAATATCTCTCCCAAACAGCTCTTCAGGAGGATGGAAGCGTAGGTTACGTTCAACCTATTGGCGAAAAAGCCATCCCAGGACAAGTTGTAGATGCCAAGTCCACTTCAAACTTTGGTGTTGGAGCCTTCCTCCTTGCTGCTTGTGAGCGCATCAGACATCTCACGATTTTGAAGGCAAAAAAAGGGATAGATATTGACAATCTTATCAGATCTTCAAGCGTGGAGTTCTCTTTTGGACCATCTGCTTTCCTGTCTGAGCAGTTTCTTAGAGGATACTAATTTACCCCAAAATACAATAATCTGCAATTATTTGCGTTATATATAATATGAAATTCGTAATAATTATCCCTGCACGATACCAGAGCACTCGCTTTCCGGGCAAGCCTTTGGCTATGCTTGGCGGCAAGACTGTGATACAACGCGTATATGAACAGGCAAAGAGTGTGCTTCCAGATGTGTGGGTAGCTACTGACGACGACCGCATATTCCAAACTGTAGAGGCTTTTGGAGGCAAGGCTGTCATGACTCGCGCTGACCATAAGAGTGGAACTGACCGCATACAGGAGGCTGCGGAGAAGATAGGCGGAGACTTCGATGTCATCATAAACATCCAAGGCGACGAACCTTTTGTCCAGGCTTCTCAGATAGAGACTCTCATGCATCTCTTCGACGATCCACAGACACAAATAGGAACTCTTGGCAAACCATTCGACGTAAGCTGTGGAATGGAGAATGTTGACAACCCAAATTCGCCAAAGATTGTAACAGACATTCGTGGTTTTGCGCTCTATTTCTCTCGAAGCGTCATACCGTATGTACGTGGAAAAGAGCATGATACATGGCACGAGAACTTCCCATACCTTAAGCATCTTGGAGTTTATGCTTACAAGAAAGAAGTGCTCAGGGAAGTGACCTTGCTACCACAATCGTCACTTGAAATAGCGGAATCCCTTGAGCAACTCCGCTGGCTTGAGAACGGTTATCGCATTCGTGTGGGCAAGACAGATGTGGAAACCGTCGGCATAGATACCCCAGAAGACCTGCAAAAGGCAGAAGAGTTCTTGAAGACAATATTATAAATATATAGGGCGAGGATTTCCGAGCATTGGGAGGTGTCCTGCCCTCAGGACATCACCTGCCAGTAAAGGTGATATTACTCTTGTACGCTGTTGGTGCGTTGAGGGCAACGCACCTCCCAAAACATGCGGACAGGTGCTAAGGACAGCATCTATATAATAACAAAACATAATCAAAATATCAACAAATATCAAAATGGAACAAGTAGTTGTAAACTCATACGAAGAGTTTGCTGCCTTTGAAGGCAAGACAATCGGTACAACCGAAGCAATGGTAATTGACCAGAATCGTATCAATCTTTTTGCAGATGCAACTTCAGACCACCAGTGGATTCACGTTGACACAGAGCGTGCTGCCGTAGAAAGTCCTTACAAGTCAACAATCGTTCACGGTTATCTTACACTCAGCGTTCTTCCTAAGCTTTGGCAAGACCTTATCCAGGTCAACAACATCAAGATGCTCGTAAACTACGGAATGGAGAACATGAAGTTCGGTCAGCCAGTTCTCGCAGGTCAGAGCATCAAGCTTACAGCAGGACTCAAGAGCATCCAGAACCTTCGTGGCATTGCAAAGGTGACAGTAAACTTCACTCTTGCCATTGCAGAAACAGGCAAGAAGGCACTTGAAGGCAACGCTGTTTTCCTCTATTATTTCAATAACTAAGACCCCTAAAAATCTCCCTCCGGGGAGACTTTCCTAAATGAAAAGATTACTCTTAATATTCTCTATCCTCGTTCTCCTCATCTCTTGTGGCGTGGAGAATACGGTAAAGAAGGGCGACAAATTTGTTGCCCTTGGAGAGTATTATGAGGCTTCTCTTCAGTATAAGAAGGCGTATCAGAAGACTCCACCAAAGGATAAGGCTGACAGGGCTGTGCGTGCCTTGAAGCTTGCCGAGTGCTATGCTCGCATAAACTATACGCAGAAAGCTGTTGCAGCATACAAGAATGCCATTCGTTATGGTATAGATTCCTTGCCGGTTCATGAAGCTTTGGCTTATCAAGAGAAGATGGCAAAGACAAAGAAAGAGCCACTCTCCCACTATACCGTCAAGAGAATGGAGATTTTCAATTCACGCAGAGCAGACTTCTCTCCAGTCCTTTTCGGCGATCAGTATGACCGTCTTTATTTCACATCCACCAGAAACGACGCTCAGGGAGACGAACTTTCAGGCATAACAGGTATGAAGAATGGCGACATCTTCTTCAGCGAAAAGGACGACAAAGGCAAATGGGGCAGACCACAAACCATAGAATCCGGATTGAATTCTGAGGCTGATGAGGGTGCATGTACCTTTACTCCTGATGGTTCTACCATGTATCTTACCCAATGCGTCACGGATCCTTCCTATCCTCGTTATGCACAGATAGTTACATCCAAACGAGCTGATGCAGCATGGAGTAAGCCTACTCCTCTTGAGATTTCAAAGGATACGCTTTCATCCTTTGCACATCCAGCAATAAGTCCTGACGGCAACTGGCTTTATTTCGTAAGCGATATGCCTGGCGGCAAGGGTGGACTTGACATCTGGCGTATTAGAATTGGCGCCGGTGGACTTGGTGGTGTTGAGAATCTTGGCGAGCCTGTAAATAGTTCTGCCGATGAAATGTTTCCGTCTTTCCGTCCTAATGGCGACCTTTATTTCTCTTCAAAGAGGGAAAGTTCCATGGGAGGACTCGACATCTACATTGCTTCCGTCAACCCGGAAACCCACAAGTTTGAGCTTTCTCACCCGGGCTTTCCTTTGAATTCCAACGGCGATGACTTCGGAATGACGTTTGAAGGCGTTCATAATCGCGGTTTCTTCTCTTCAAATCGTGGTGATGCCCGAGGCTATGACCATATCTACAGCTTTGAATTGCCAGAGATGACGCAGACAATTACTGGCTGGATCTATGAGATGGACGGCTATGAGCTTCCTGCCGCTGAGGTTTACATTATAGGAAATGATGGTACAAACTCACGCGCAACCGTGAAGAGTGACGGTTCGTTCACATACGTGGCTGAACCAGGAACAGAATATATCTTCCTCGCTTCATGCAAAGGCTACCTGAACGCAAAATCGGAAGTATATGTGCCTGATACTGTGACCGTTGCCCATGACTATACTTTGCAGTTTCCTTTGGCAGCTTTGAGTACTCCTACTCTCATCGAAAACATATTCTATGACTTCGGTAAGGCAACTCTCCGACCAGAATCAAGTGCAGCTCTTGACAGCCTTGCCGATATGCTTTCGCAGAATCCGAACGTAACAATTGAACTCTCTTCGCATTGCGATTACCGTGGATCATCAGAATTCAACAAGACTCTTTCGCAAAAACGTGCAGAATCTGTAGTCAACTATCTCATAGAAAAGGGTATAGCTCCAGATAGGCTAACACCTGTTGGCTATGGAAAAGAGAATCCTAAAACCGTAAACAAGAAGGTTGCTAAGCGTTATCCGTGGCTGAAAGTTGGCGACAAACTCACTGAAGAATTCATCACAAGCCTGCGGGACAAAGAGAAAGAAGAAATCTGCAACGAGTTGAATCGACGCACAGAATTCCTTGTTCTCCGTACAACCTACAACATGTTTGACGAGAATGGTAACCTGAAGAATCCACCCGTCAAGAGGAAAGTGGAAACAACCAACGACTCAGACCTTGACATGGACTTTGAGTTTTAGTTTGAGTTTGTGAATAAAGCTAAACATTATTATATATAGAACAATATGGAAATGAACACAGACGAACGCTTTATGCGCATGGCAATGGCTGAAGCTGAGCAAGCCGCAGCTGAAGGTGAAATACCTGTAGGCGCAGTCATTGTGTGCAAAGGTCAAGTCATTTCCCGCGCTCACAACCTCACGGAAACGCTCCATGACGTAACTGCCCATGCAGAAATGCAAGCCATAACATCAGCTGCCGACTATCTTGGGGGGAAATATCTTCAGGATTGCACGTTGTATGTGACATTGGAACCTTGCATAATGTGTGCTGGAGCTATTGGTTGGGCGCAGATTAGCAGGTTGGTTTACGGTGCAAGTGATGAGCGAAGAGGTTTCTCTACCTTTGCTCCAAAAGCACTGCATCCCAGATGTGAGGTCGTAAAAGGTGTGTTTGAAGAAGAATGCAAGCAGATGGTTGTTGACTTCTTCCGAAGCAGAAGATAACGCCTCCATAACACTTAACTCAAAATCTCGATTGAAAAAAGTTATCAAACAACAAAAATTATAATGAAAAAGACTAAATTCACCCAACTTATTTTGCTGTGCATCACAGCAATTATCTTCGCTTCATGTGGTACAGCATCTACAGTTCCTATCACAGGTCGCAAGCAGCGTCTTATGGTGAGCGACGAGCAAGTGCTTTCACTCGCTAACGAACAGTAAGATTCCTACATGAAGACAGCAAAGCCTTCTACCAATACAGCTAACACTCAGATGGTTAAGCGCGTTGGTCAGAACATTGCAAACGCAGTTATAACTTACCTTACAAGCAACGGTTATGCAGAAGATGCAAAGACTTACAACTGGGTATTCAACCTCGTTCAGGACGCTTCTGTAAACGCTTTCTGTATGCCTGGCGGTAAGATTGTCGTGTATGAAGGACTTCTTCCGGTTACTCAAGACGAGACTTCTCTTGCCATTGTGATAGGACATGAAGTAGCTCATGCCGTTGCTAAGCATAGTGCTGAGCGCATTAGCAACGAGATGAAGGCACAATACGGTACACAGATTCTTAGCGCAGTAATTGCTGGTGCAGGTGCAAGCCAGAATCTTCAGCAGATCAGCTCACAGGTTTTCGGACTTGGATCTCAGCTTGGAGGCGCAGCATATTCACGCAAACAGGAAAGCGAAGCCGACCATCTCGGACTTATCTTCGCAGCAATGGCAGGCTATGATCCTGCAAAAGCCCTTCCTTTCTGGGAGCGTATGGCGTCAGCAAGCGGCAGTGCAGGCAAGTCTTCCATAATGAGCGACCATCCAAGTGATGCTAAACGTATTGCAGATATCCAGAAGTGGCTACCTGAAGCACAGCAGTATTATGTGCCAAAGGCTGCTTCTGCCAAACAGTCAACAGCAAAAAAGAAGTAATTTCTGAAAAAACTTCGTAACATAATTCTATCACTTTTGTTGCTGCCAGTAGTACTTATTGTACTGCTTGCAGCAGCATTGTATTGTCCACCTATACAAAACTGGGCAGTACAGAAGGCTACTGCATACGCTTCAGAGCAGACAGGAATGCAGATTAGCATAGATAATGTGCATCTGGCATTTCCACTTGACCTTCAGGTAAACGGAATCAATGTGCAGAAGGAAAACGACACAATAGCAAACATTAATTCTGTTTTTGTAGATGTCAAGCTTCGTCCTTTGTTTGAAGGCAAAGTGATGATTGATGCTCTTGACATCCATTACATGAATTTGAACACAACGGATTTCATCAAGGCTGCCAGAGTAAAAGGTCTTGTAAAGTCTCTTGCGCTTGCTTCACACGGAATAGACCTTCGTGAGGAATTCATGAGACTTGACAATGCTAACATAGATGGTGCAGACCTTGACATCCTTCTTGCGGATTCAGTTCCGGAAGATACTACAGAGAGTAAGATATACTGGAAGATACAAGCCGACATGGCACAAGTGACGAATTCAAGATTTCACTTGCATGGAAAAGGCATGGACGTTTCAGCCGCAATAGATAAACTGAACGCAGAGAAAGGATTTTTTGACTTAGAAAAGAACGAGTACAAGATAGCAAAAGCAGAACTAACGGAAAGCGACATAGATTATCCCCCTATGGTTTCGCTATCAAAAATATATGCAGAAGTGGATTCTATCTATTTCTGTCCACCAGACATTTCTGCTCAAATTGC
This sequence comes from Prevotella sp., assembly GCA_045600325.1. GTDB lineage: Bacteria > Bacteroidota > Bacteroidia > Bacteroidales > Bacteroidaceae > Prevotella. The sequence continues at coordinate 10,390 of JAZRXS010000151.1, read as the reverse complement.
ACATCTGAAATTCAAGGAAAACACATACGGCCTTGAACTAAAGGACATGAATTGCCTTTTTGCCATGGACTCTACGGCTGTTCATGTCAACAATTTGCAATTGGAAACAAAATATTCCAATATAAAAGCAGACCTCAATATGGCACTAAGTGCCTTTGAAGAAGTCGATCCTGGACATCTTCAGTTGACATATAACGCAAGCATAGGAAAGGGAGACATAGCTCTTTTCAATCAATATCTCCCTAAAGGAGTATTGAATAAGCTGCCAAATAATCAGATTAGTTCTACAGGTTCCATAAAAGGAAACTGGAAAAATGCAAGTATTGGTTATCTGACACTTAGTATTCCAAACACGTTCTTATTGCAAGTAGATGGTAAAGTCTATAACAATACGGGTAAGATTGATAACCTTTATGCCTATACTACCCAACTGAATGCAAATCTCGATTGCAAGAACATCGATTTCTTTACCCAATTCATAGACCCAAAGATGCTGGCGGGAACTGGCATAAGCTTACCTCATGGATTGCCTTTGAAGGCATCGGTAAGTCTGAATGGCGGTATGATGAGCCTTGCTTTGTCCAATTTGAACATGGACATTCCAGGAAAACTCCATTTGATGGCTAAAGGTGAAGTCGTCCGACTAAACGACCTAACCAATGTGGATTTCCATAATCTCACTTTGAATTTTGATGTTCCAAACTTGGATTTCCTCATTAGATGCATAGACCCAAAACTTCTTGCCGGTACAGGTATAACCATTCCTCGTGGAATAGGCATAAAGGGAACAGCTGGATTACGAGGTTCCGACTATGTATTTGACCTTATGGCAACAGAAGGAAGCGGTTGGTTGAAGCTGAAAGGTTGGCTTAATCCAAATACAAAAGCATACGATGCAGATGCCCAATCTCACCAGTTTGCGGTAAACCATTTCATGCCTTCACTTGGAATTGGCAGAATTTCGGCTACAGCAAAAGCCGCTGGCAAGGGCTATGATCCATTCTTAACCTCAACGAGAATAAAGACCAACGGAAACGTACAGAATGTACAATATGGTCATTACAACCTCTCCGACGTTAAGTTTGACGCTCTGATTGCAAACGGAAGTATTGATGCCAATATTAATAGCAACAACTACTTGCTGAATGGTCAGCTTGATGTAAATGCAAAGATGTCAACGAAATTCTTCAGCGGAACCATTAGTGGCGATGTTGCAAAGATTAATTTCAAGCAGTTGGGGCTTACCGAATATCCTTTGTCCATAGCTCTTTGCACCCATGTTGATATTGATTACGACTATGGCGACAACCTTATTGTAAAGGGACTTGTAAGCGATCTTACCATTCATGCACCAGAAAAGACATTCCGTCCTGATGACATAGTCCTTGATGTTTTATCAACTCGCGACACCACACATGCCGTTATTGATTGCGGTGATCTCAAAGGCAAACTTGAAGCACGTGGCGGTTATGGCAGTTTGATGGGAAAAGTGGATGATATTTCAAACATCATCATGTCAGACCTCAAGAATCAAACCATTGACATTCAGCACATTTGGTCTGCCCTTCCTTATGCTCGATTAGATCTAACTGCAGGAAGAGAAAATCCATTGAGCCGCTTTATTAGTTTCAATGGAACGACTTTTGATGAGGCTAACATCCACCTGAACTCTACCCCACTCCATGGAATAAATGGAAATGTGGATCTCTATGGAGTAAATGCCGACTCACTTCTCCTTGACACTATCAGGCTCAATCTTACAAGTGATACTGAAACTTGCAGATACAACGGACAAGTCAGAAATGGCAAGGATAATCCACAGTTCACATTCAACACTCTCTTCCATGGTCAACTCACGGAGCATGGCGCAGAAGCACATGTTACAATAAAGGATGCCAAGGAGAGAATCGGTATCCAACTTGCTGCCGACGCTCAAATGGAAGAGAATGGAATCCGCATGAAAGTGCTTGATGATGAGAATACTATACTTGGTTATCAGACATTCAAGGCAAATAAGAACAACTATATTTTCCTTGCCGACAACAACCGTGTTTCAGCAGATCTTAAGTTGCGTGCCTCAAGTGGTCGCGGACTTAGCATCTACACTACTGACGACAATCTTGAAGCAGAACAGGACATAACACTTTCAATAGCGAAACTTAATCTTCAAGAATTGCTGTCAGCTATACCTTATGCACCAGATGTACGCGGTATTCTTGACGGTGATTTCCACTATATTCAGACAGAAGACAAGTTCTCAGTTTCATCATCTTCAGGCATAAAGAGCCTCAATTACGAGGGACTTGACATCGGTAACCTTTCATCAGAATTTGTTTATATGCCAGAAGAAGATGGCGGACATTATTTGGACGGAATCTTCTATATGGACGAACAGGAGATAGGTTCTGTTATAGGTTCATACAATCCTGAAGGTGAAGGAGATATAGACGCTATAATAAAGTTGACGGAAATGCCTATGCACATAGCAAACGGTTTCATTCCGGATCAGCTCTTCGGCTTTAGGGGAACAGGCGATGGAGAAGTTCAGATAAAGGGAACTCTTCAGAATCCAAATGTCAACGGCGAAGTATTCCTCGACTCTTGCCACCTTTTCTCTCTTCCTTATGGTGTCGATATGCGCTTCTCTAACGACCCTGTACGCATCAAGGACAGTCGTCTTCTCCTTGAGAACTTTGAAATGTTTGCCAACAACGACAACCCTCTGACCATTGCTGGCTACATAGATTTTGCCCATATCTCAAAGATGTTTATGGATGTCAGGATGAGAGCACAAAACTATGGTATCATAGATGCCAAAGAGAATCTGCGCTCAGAAGCATACGGCAAGATGTACGTTGACTTTGTCGGTACTATGAAAGGATATCTTAACAACCTGAAGATGAGTGGTAAACTTGATATTCTCCCAACCACAAACCTTGCCTATATTCTTCGCGATTCGCCTCTCACCACAGACAATCAGCTCTCGGAACTTGTACAGTTCGTGAACACAAGAGACACAACAAAGGTGCTGAAAGTAGAGCGTCCTGACCTTTACGGCTTCAATATGGACTTGAATATTAATGTGAATTCTGGTGCCCGAGTAATGGCATATCTAAACACAGACCACTCTAACTATGTGGACATTAGTGGTAATGGGCAGCTGCACATGACATATACCCCTGCCGACCAGCTGAAACTCACTGGTCGTTACTATCTTGCTGGTGGCGAAATGAAATACTCTCTGCCTATCATTCCTCTCAAAACGTTCCGAATAAAGAGTGACAGCTATGTTGAGTTTACTGGCGACATGATGAACCCACGCCTAAACATCACAGCCTCAGAATTGAACAAGGCACAGGTTGACAACGGTAGCGGCAGCACAAGAACCGTAGAATTCGAGTGTGGAGTCATCATTACAAAGACTCTTAACGATATGGGACTTGAGTTTACTCTCGATGCCCCGGAAGACCTCGATCTGAAGTCTGACCTTGCTACCATGAGTCCTGAAATGCGCGGCAAGCTTGCTGTTACCATGCTTACTACGGGAATGTATCTTGCAGAAGGAAACACAAGCACTTTCACCATGAATACAGCGCTCAACCAGTTCCTGCAAAGCGAAATAAACAATATCACGGGTAATGCTCTTCGTACGCTTGATCTCTCTCTCGGTCTTGATAATCAGGTAGATAAGTCTGGTAAATTCCATACCGATTATTCGTTCAGCTTTGCAAAGAGGTTCTGGAACAACAAGCTGAAAGTGTCCATCGGTGGAAAGGTTTCCACAGGTGGAAGCATGGAGCGTGGACAAAACAATTCTGTCTTCGACAACGTAGAACTGGAATATCGTCTTGATAAGGCGGGACAAAGGTATCTCAACCTCTACTATGACAATAATGCATACGATTGGCTTGACGGAAATACTCAGGAGTTTGGTGCTGGTTTCATTTGGCGTCGTTCCACATTACATTTCAAGGAGTTGTTTGATTTCAGAAAGTCAAACAAAGCCGATACTGTGGACACAACAAGAATATTTGCGCCAACAATAGCTATTCCAAAGGAATCTACAGACTCCATCTCGGAATAGCTATAAGCTTCTTTAGCTCTTCATGAATGCGAAGGCTACGGCTGCTATCAGACAGATGAAGGATGCAATATGGTTCCAATGGAGAGTTTCGCCCTTGAACATAACCATAGCTATTATTGTAAAGACGGTAAGGGAGATTACTTCCTGAATGATCTTTAGTTGGAAGAGAGAGAAAGGTCCGCCGTTGCCAACGAAGCCGATGCGATTGCTTGGCACCTGAAGGCAATACTCGAAGAAAGCCAAGCCCCAAGAGAAAAGGATTACGCCAATCAAAGGCCAACTGTTGGAGATGTTCATCTCCTGAAGTTTCAAGTGACCATACCAAGCGAGAGTCATGAAGATGTTTGATCCTATAAGAAGGAGAATTGTGTAGAGAGAGTTCATAAGAGGCCTAACCAAGCCTTCCCAAAGGGAAGGATGTTTAAATGATTTGTAGGATTAATATTATATAGAATTACAATAGTTGTGATATAGGAATTACGCAATATAAACTATTTAATATCCCTCCCTTCGGGAGGGCTTGGGTGGGCTTGATGTTTCCACAGCTGCCAGGAATTGAAGATGTTCTGCCAAAGGATGTAGCAGCCAGGAGCTATGGATGATACTGGATGAAGATATGTAAAAGCACACCAGATGGCGAGTGTCGTGTTCTTCTGACCGAGACCTTGTCCGCCGTCTATGCGGTTGCCGAAACGTTCGCCTAGATTCTTTCCTACGTAAAACTGCACAGCGGTAACGAAGGCTGCTGAGAGTGCTATCCAAAGAAGGAAGATGTGCGGAATGTCGGTATGGAAGATGTTGCGAACTGTAACGCCTGTCACAAGGGCAAGCATCATTGCCCAAAGATAGAAGCCGAGATCCTTAATGCCCGCTATCGTCTGATAAACCTTTGGAAGATAATGCTTTACAAAGGCTGCAAGAAAGAGCGGAAGGAGAAGAATCTTCACGGTCTTGTCGAGGATTACGAGGGCTGCCGAAACGAATGTCAAATCTGCCTGCTTCTCTATGAGAGGGAAAAGAATCGGCATGGAGAATACGGCCACCACATTACTAAGAAGCGTATATGTAGTCATCTCCGTAAGATTGCCACCAAGCTTGTTTGACACTACGGAAGCGGCTATGGCAGAAGGGCATATAATACAGATGAGCATACCTTCCACGAGTATCTTCATTTCCCCTTCCAAGCCGAAAGCAAGGATGGCTCCCACGCATGCAAGGGACATGAGCAGTTGTGCGACTATTATAGCCAGATGCCAACGCCTTACGCCTACCTCATGATAGTTGAGTTTAAGGAATGTCACGAAGAGTATGACAGACATCGCCCATGGCAGAATATCAGTAACTATCGGGTTGAGCACATCTCCCGCCTCGTCAAGGAACGGCACATAGTAGAACAGCAGATACACAAGCGTGCCGAGGGCTATGGAAACGGGAAGTGTGAATGTCTTGAGGAATTTCTTCATCTTTCTTTATCCAAATCTTTTTACCTTTAAACATTTTTCTCTAATCACCTTCTTACAAGCTGAACGACATTCTCCACATGAGGAGTATGTGGGAACATATCAACAGGTTGAACCTTTGTTACCTTATAATCGGCATCGAGGAGCTGGAGGTCGCGTGCCTGAGTGGCAGGATTACAGCTCACATAGACAATACGCTTTGGCTTAGCGCCGAGAATGACATTAATGACATCCTGATGCATACCGGCACGTGGAGGGTCTGTTATGATAACATCCGGTTCGCCATGTTCCTTAACGAACTCAGCGGTCAGAATATCCTTCATGTCGCCTGCGTAGAACTCAGTATTCTCAACCTTATTTATCTCTGAATTAATCTTCGCATCCTCGATAGCCTCCGGAACATACTCGATACCGATAACATGCTTCGCCTTGCCAGCCACGAAGTTTGCTATCGTTCCGGTACCTGTATAAAGGTCATAGACAAACTCTTCGCCCGTGAGTTCTGCAAAGTTTCGAGCCACCTTGTATAGTTCAAGAGCCTGCTCGGTATTTGTTTGATAGAAACTCTTCGGACCAACCTTGAAGCGAAGGTCTTCCATGAGTTCGAATATGTGGTCGTTGCCGTAATACACATTCACAGGAAGGTCGCCAAAAGTATCGTTACACTTCTGGTTATCTACCCAAAGAAGCGATGTAATCTCAGGGAAATGCTGGTGGATAGCCTCCATCATTCCCATAGCCTTTGCGTGGTCGGAGTCGTAATCGCCTTCATGGTCGAACTTGAACTGCACGAGAAGCATCCATTCGCCTGAGTTTGAATTGCGAATCATCATGTCGCGAAGCAAACCCTGCTGACCACGAACATCAAAGAATGCGAAGTCATGCTCGTTGGCGTAGTCGCGAATGAAGTTGCGCAAGCGGTTCTGGAGATCATCCATGAGATGGCATTTCTCGATAGGATAAATCTTGTCGAAAGCACCCGTGATATGGAAACCTACGGCGTTCATATTGTCGTATTTCACGCCCGAGCGCACCTCATCAAGCGTCAGCCAACGCTTGTTGGAGCAGCTGAATTCCACCTTGTTGCGATACTCAAACTCCTTAACGCTACCGAGAACAGGCTGAATCTCCGGAAGTTCAATCTTACCGATGCGATGGAGCTGGTCGGAAACCTGCTTATGCTTCATGCGAAGTTGCTCCTCGTATGGAATCATCTGCCACTTGCAACCGCCACAAATGCCGAAATGCTGACACTTTGGCTCTCTGCGGCGTTCGCTATACTTTATGAAGCGAACAGCCTCTCCCTCTAGGAAAGAGTTCTTCTTTCTGCGCACCTGAACATCCACGATGTCGCCAGGAACTGTCCAAGGCACGAAGAGCACGAGCGGATGCTGCACGCCGTTCTCATCGATATTGCTATTGCCATACATTATGCGAGCCAAGGACTTGCCTTCTGCTGCATAATCAGTTATCTCTATTGCCTCAAGAAGAGGAAGCGGTTTCTTTGTTCTTGCCATAGTTGGTCGTTTGGGAGATTGGTCGTTTAGTCGTTTGGGTATATGCTAAAACGGCGCAAAATTACGAATAAGCGAGAGAAAAACAAAAGAAAAGCATTTTTTTCTTTTGATTTTCCGAGCGAAAGTAATTTAGAACAAAGTTCAAAATTACGAATAATATAAAGAACAACAAAAAAAGGGAAGCGCGATTTGCGCTTCCCTTTTCATTAATTAATATAGTCGATATATAAACGCAAGTTGAGTAGGATGAATTTTTAAACGCGAGTTGAGTAGGATGAATTTAGAAACGCAAGTTGCACGAGTTACACAAGTTTTCCGAAAGCGCAGATTTTTAGTTTCACAAGTTTTAAAGCTCGTGTCACTTGCGTAACTTGCGTTTATTTATTGCACCAGAGACTCGTGTTACTCGTGAAGCCCGTGTTTAAATAAAAACTTGTGTTACTTGCGTAACTTGCGTTTATTTATTCTCACTAGACATTCGTGTCGCTCGTGAAGCCCGTGTTTAAATAAAAAACTTGTGTTACTTGCGTCACTTGCGTTTATTTATTCTCACTAGACATTCGTGTTACTCGTGAAACCCGTGTTTAAATAAAACTTGTGTCACTTGCGTAACTTGCGTTTTATTTACATCAATATTATCTTGTGTTTATAATAGGCGAACCTATTACTGGTGTGCGTCGCGGAGAAGGTCGTTCACAGTCTTCACTGGGTTGAATGTCTCGAGAGGCACTTCCACGAAGATTGTGTTCCAGTCGCTCATGGCACCATTCCAAAGTCCTGGGAGTTCGAGAGCCTGAAGGTCCTTGCCGTTCTTTGACTTCTGAGAGATGAAGCCTGTAGTCTTGTCAACATACTCAGGGAGATTGAACTTCTCGCCCTTGTAGTCCTTAACGGCGCATACGAGGTCAACTGGGTTGAAGTGAGTGCCCTTAGTGAACATCTCCATATACTCAGCGTTAGACTTGTCGATCTGGCTGCTTTCAAGAATCTGAAGGCTGATAGTGCCGTCCTGATTGTAAGTGTTGAAAGGACCACCACCAGGCTCGCCCACGTTCTTCACAACGCCACAAACACGCATTGGACGGTTGAGTTTGTTGTGGAGGTAGATTACGAGTTCTGCGTCCTCAAGTTCCTTGATGTCTGTCTTACGGCAGCAGAGCTCATGCTGAACGAAGCGGATGATCTCTTCAATCTGCTCGTGAGTATATTTGCCGCCATCGAGAAGCTCAAGATATTCAAATGCCTTCTTCTGGAGATCAACGAGAATACCAGCGATAATCTGCTTGTAGTCAACTGTTGGTTGCTTCAAACGGTCAGGAACAACGTTGTCGATATTCTTGATGAACACAACATCAGCGTCGATGTCGTTGAGGTTCTCGATCAAAGCACCGTGGCCACCTGGACGGAAAAGAAGAGTGCCATCCTCGTTGCGGAATGGAGTACCGTCAGGGTTAGCTGCGATAGTATCTGTAGAAGACTTCTGCTCAGAGAATGAGATGTCGTATGTCACGCCATACTTGTCAGCATACATCTGCTGCTTGTCGGCTACGCGCTGCTTGAAGAATGGGAGATGCTCGTGAGATACTGTGAAATGAACGTTAGCCTTCTTGTCAGAAGAAGCATAGAGAGCAGCTTCTACGAGGTGCTCTTCCATAGGAGTACGAGCGCCCTCTGCGTATGAGTGGAAGAGGAGCATACCCTTTGGTAGCTGACCGTAGTTGAGACCTTCCTTTGAAAGCATGTTGAGAGCAACAGCCTTATAGTTGCCTTCAGCTACGAGTTCGTCAGCACCCTTGCCGTTGTTCTTCTTGCAAACCTCGTCGAGTTCTGCGAAGAAAGCAAACTTATGGAGGTCAGCGAAATACTTCTTCTCGAAGTCAGTAGTAGGAACGTCGTAGTCAGCAGTTGTGAAAGCGAAGATGTCCTTGAACATACGAGAAGCAGCACCTGAAGCAGGAACGAACTTCACAACCTTCTTGCCTTCTGCCTTGTAAGCCTCCCAAGCAGCGATATACTTCTTCTGCTCTTCGTCAGAAGGAGCAACGATACCGTTTCCGATGCTTGATGCAGCATCGAGCTTAAGGAATGGGAAGCCTGTCTTGAACTGGTTGAGCTGAACTTCAATCTGCTCTTGCGAGATGCCTTTCTGGGCAATCTGCTCTAAGTCTTTTGGTGATAGCATAGTGTTTTTATCTGGTTTAATGTTAATTTTAATCGCGAATTGAGTTGGATGAATTTTTAAACGCGAGTTGAGTTGGATGGATTTTTAAACACGAGTTGCACAAGTTACACAAGTTTTTCAAGCGTGGATATTATAGTTACACAAGTTTATTAAGACTAGTGAAACTCGTGAAACCCGTGTTTAAATAAAGCTTGCGTCACTTGCGTTTATTTATTCTCACTATACATTAGTGTTACTCGTGAAGCCCGTGTTTAAATAAAAACTTGTGTCACTTGCGTCACTTGCGTTTATTTATTCACACTAGACATTCGTGTTACTAATGAAACTCGTGTTTCAATTCTGATTTGACCGCAAAGTTAACATTATTTGTTGAGAAAACAAAAAGAAATGGCAAAAAAACCGCTCTTACCATTCCTTTTTTATATAAAATGTAACAAAAATACAAAATATAACACTTAAACCCTAATAGAATATTCGGGTTAAGCCCAAACCTTCTGGTCCACATATTCGTCGAAAGGATCGGCTATGCTCGCGTCTATTTTGCTAACGAATTGGACTATGAACCTCTGGTCTTCAGGAGAAATCAGTCGTGTGCCTTTGCGCATTTCGTAATATGGATTCTTGCCGTAGTGAGCCAGAAGCTTTTGCTTTAGGGTGTCGAACTTTGTTCAAGTTGAGGCTAAAAGCTAAAGGCTGTCTTGCCCTGAAAAAAGTTGAACAAAAACAACTTTATGACAGGACAAAAAAGAAACTTTGTTTATGATAATCTGGAAATGATTTCCAGATTATCGCGAGAATTTATTAATGGCACTTCTTCTTATACAGATGAGGAGAAACGTATGATAGTTTCCTACTATCTATCAAATAAATACCGGGTAAAGACGATTTGTGAACGATTTAACATTTGCAGTAAGACTTTTTACAATTGGATTAGTAACTTTGCAGCCAACTTTTCGATGAAACCGAAAACAAAGGCACGATATAACAGTGAGTGCTGTCTATCTCCGTCGATTGGAAGATTACTCGAAAAGGATTTGGATATTTGAAAAAAAGTGATTAGCTTTGCAGTACCATGCAAGTAAGCCACGTTTATTAATAGGCCACGATCCTAATTTGCAGTATGGCTCCGATTCCTAGTAGACAAACG
>JAZRXS010000150.1:0-6288 GCA_045600325.1 Prevotella sp. | reverse complement strand
TGGAGCTTTTGTCCGATAACCATATTTTGGGTGGTTATAGCGACGGGGATCACCTCTTCCCATTCCGAACAGAGAAGTTAAGCCCGTGCGCGCCGATGGTACTGCAATGCAATGTGGGAGAGTAGGTCGCTGCCCTTCTTAAAAGAAGAAACCCTGATACTCAATCAAGAGTATCAGGGTTTTCTTCGTTTATACCAATATCTGTACCTAATAATTTAAAATTCTGCGAAATATTTGGAAGTTTCATTTCTTAGTCGTAAATTTGCGGCGCTAAACCTATCAGTCAACCTTAACAATGGACATATCTACAAAAGCAAGGATACGTAATACCTTTATAGTGATTAAGGATTTTCTTCTGCGAACTCCCTTTGCAAAAGAGGCAAAGGGTGAGGGACTGGAATTTCCTTATTCCTTGGAAATATCACAACCATTCAAGCCATCTTCGACGTTGGAGAGCAAGAAGCATAATCTGCGCGAAGCTGCAAGCAGAATAAACAAATTGACTGTAAGACCTGGAGAGGTATTCTCCTTTTGGCATGCTGTAGGAAATCCCAATGATGAATCACGCTTCATGACAGGAAGAACAATCCATAATGGGGTAGTTAAGCTTGATCTTGGTGGTGGACTCTGTCAGGCATCAGGTATAATCCATCATGCTGTGATATTGGCAGGAATGAGAGTACTGGAGAGAATAAATCATTCTGTGGATCTATATACGGAAGAATCTCGTTTTGCACCAATAGGATCTGATGCAACAGTGTTTTTCGGTTTCAAGGATTTCCGTTTCCTTAATGACACGGCTGGAGCGATTAGGTTGGAGCTGATTGTAGAAGAAGAGTTCCTAAGATTCAAACTCCATAGTGAGAAACCGATAATGGAGGTTGATATAAAGACGGAAATTGAAATGCTGTCTGACAATAAAAAGAAGGTTACACTTGTGAATTCTGCAGACGGAACTGTTATAAATGAGTCTGTATATTCGCTTTGTAATGAAAGTTAAGAGTGTTTAGTGCATAGTAAACAGTTTAAAGTTATATAAAAAGATAAAACTTAATAGTTATATATGAATAAACTACTTATTGCAATTGCTTTCATGATGCTTCCGTTTGTTTCGGTAGCCAAGGTTTATGTGGAATGGTATTCACCAAACATTGTGCATGTTATAAAGACAGAAAAGGCTGATTATCAATCGCCTAAGGACGTCATTATGATGAAGATTCCCCAAAAGTATGTGAAGCCAGCTTTCAAGGTGGAAGTGAAAGACGAACTGGTTTGTTTCTATTCTCCAACAGGCGAACTGCTTACAAAGGAGAGTGCCACTACAGGCAAGAACGCTTGCGCCTGGACACTTGAAGCAGATGAAGCAATCTACGGTCTTGGCATTTTGCAGAACGGAAAGATGTCGCAGCGTGGCATTGACCGTGACCTTTGCCCTGGAAATACTGAGGACGGTATTCCTTTCTTCCAGTCGGTAAAGGGCTATGGAATCTACTATAACAATTACTCTACTACTCGCGTCACAGACAAGAACGGCGTGATAATGTTCAAGCCGGAAATGGCAGAAGCTGTTGATTATTACTTTATCTATGGCGGCGATGCTGACGGTGTTGTTGCTGGCATTCGCGAACTTACGGGCGATGCTCCGATGTTCCCGCTGTGGACATACGGCTTCCACCAGAGCAAAGAGCGCTACAAGAGCCAGGATGAGACTTGCGGTGTGCTTGATACCTATAGAAAGCAGCAGATTCCAATCGACGGTATTATCCAAGACTGGCAGTATTGGGGCAATAATTATATGTGGAACGCTATGGAGTTCATGAGTGAGCAGTTCCCTAATCCTGAGAAGATGATGAAGCATATTCATGATAGTAATGCCCACATCTCCATCTCTATCTGGCAGTCGTTCGGTCCTCATACAAAGGCTTACAAGGAACTCGACGAGAAGGGATTGCTCTTCAATATCTCCACTTGGCCACAGTCAGGCATCTCTCATATCTGGCCTCCACGCATGGATTATCCAAGTGGTGTGCGTGTATATGATGCTTATAGTGACGAAGCGCGTGACATCTACTGGAAGAATCTCAAGCGTCTCTATGGCCTTGACCTCGATGCTTGGTGGATGGACTCTACAGAACCAGACCATTTTGACCATAAGGAAAGCGACTGGACTCACGAAACTGCCATGGGACCTTACCGCAATGTACGCTGCCTTTTCCCATATCGTTGCGTAAGTGGCGTCTATGAGCACCAGCGTGCGGAAGCAAATGGCAATGACAAGCGACTCTTCATCCTCACTCGTTCAGGCTTCTTTGGTCAGCAACGATTTGGTTGCAATGTATGGAGCGGTGATGTTGTTTCTACATGGGATATGCTTCGCAGCCAGATTCCTGCAGGCTTGAACTTCTGCCTCACGGGAAATCCAAACTTCAACTCAGACCTTGGCGGTTTCTTTGCAGGCTCTTACAACGGCTCTTGGCAAGGACTTCCGGGCGAGAAGAATCCTGCTTACCAAGAGCTTTATGTGCGCTGGATGCAGCAGGGCGTGTTCACTCCTATGATGAGAAGCCACGGTGCCGATGTGCCTCGTGAGATTTACCTTTATGGAAAGTCTGGCGAACCAGTGTATGATGCTCTCGTAGGTGCTGTGAAACTCCGCTACAAGCTCCTTCCTTATATATATAGCACTTCATGGCAGGTGACAAAGACGGCGTCTCGTTCTACTATGATGCGTGCGCTTGTCATGGACTTTAAAGATGACAAGAAGGTTCATAACATGGCAACGGAGTATATGTTTGGCAAGCAGATTCTCGCAACTCCAATCCTTAAGGCTCATTATACTCCAGAGGTTATTCGCAAGGATAAGGATGCAAATGCCGGTTGGGACAAGAATACTGGCAAGACCGAGATGCAAGCCACTGTTGTCGATTTTTCAAAATCGACAGAAAATTCCTTCTACCTTCCTGAAGGCACTTCATGGTATGAGTATAACACAGGCAAGAAATATGCCGGTGGTCAGACCGTATCCATCACCACCAAGCTCACTGAGATTCCGTTCTTCGTGAAGGCTGGTGCTATTCTTCCTCTCGGTCCTGACGTGCAATACTCTACTGAGAAGAAGTGGGATAATCTTGAAATCCGTGTCTATCCAGGTGCTAATGGTGAGTTTACCCTCTACGAGGATGAGTTTGACAACTACAATTATGAGCAGGGAAAATATACGGAGATACGCTTTGTTTGGAATGACAAGAGACACACACTCACTATCCTTCCTCGTGTTGGAGAGTACGATGGTATGCTCTCATCTCGTACATTCAATATCGTTACTCCAGACGGAAAGCAGAAAAGCGTGAGCTATAATGGCAAGAAGGTAAGTGTCAAGCTATAAGACGTAAAGCTTACGTAATCTATAATGACCTCTTGAACTGTGTAGGCGTGATGCCTTCTTGGTGTTTGAATGTCCTACTGAAATATGCTGCATCGGCAAAACCGCTCTTTTGAGCCACTTCCGATAGCGGCATATTTTTGTTTTGTTCCATGAGTTGCTTAGCACGCTGGATGCGGATTTTCGTGACGAGAGAGATGACATTGTCGCCAGTAAGTGTTTGGATCTTGCGTGCAAGTTGGCGTGACGACATGCAGAGATGCTGTGCGATGGCCTCAGTATCAATATCTTCGCCCTTTCTTGTTGCCGAATAGATGAAGTCAGTGAACTTGGCAAGGAACTGCTTGTCGCAGACATTGATGTCGTCTTCTGCGGCTTTCTGGCTTGTTGCCACGGCAGCACGCTGGTACTTTTCGCGCAGGAGTTGGCGCTGTTCTATGAGTCGCGCAACGCGGATGCGCAGTTCCTCGGCATTGAACGGTTTGCTGAGATAAGCGTCTGCACCCATCTCAAGACCTCCGATCTTGTCCTCTTCCGAAGCGCGAGCGGTGACCATGATGACAGGAATATGGTTCGTGATCTCGCTTTCACGTATGCGTCGGCACATCTCCGTACCGTCCATCTCCGGCATCATCACATCGGTGACTATGAGGTCAGGCACGATATTCAATGCGCGCTCAAGACCTTCCTTGCCGTTGAAGGCAGTATGTATGTCGTACTTCTTGTTGAGAATGCTTGCCATATAGGCGGAAACATCCGTGTTGTCCTCCACGATGAGGACGATAGGGCGGGTTTGGGGAAGAGCGGTTTTGTGGGAGATGGCTGGATTTTTCGGAGTTTCCGGGTTATCCGGGCTTATCTGCTTATCCGGAGAAGCTATGCGTTCCAGCTTTTCCGGGGCAATGGCTGTCTCTGGCGCAAGGCTTGAGTAGTCAGCAAGTTCCACCTCTTCCTTGTGTGTGATAGGGAGAGTGATGGTAAAGACGGTACCTTTGCCAACGGAACTGTGAGCTATGATAGTACCCTTCATTGCGTCAATGAGGAGTTTTACGAGAGAAAGTCCGATGCCGGTGCCAATTTCCGTCTTGCTGTTGCTTGCCTGATAGAACGGTTCGAAGATGTGCTGCAAGTCATCTTCAGGAATGCCGACACCATTATCCGACAATCTTACGACAAGATTGCTGTCATCAATGTGCGTAGCAATGAGCAAACGACCGTTCTTTGGCGTGTATTTCAGTGCGTTGGAGAGGAGGTTGCGAGCAATCTTCGTGACATAGTCAGGCACGAAGTCCATCATCACCTCGTTCTCTCTCGGAGCATATACCATCTCAATGCCCTTGTTTGAAGCCAATGGTCGCACGCTTTCCACAATCATATTGATGTAGCCGATGATGTTTCCGTGACGCCAATGAGGATTGCCTATCTGCGATTGCGACTTGCTGATGTCAAGAAGTTGGTTCACAAGGTCAAGGAGACCGTTGCCCTGGCTGTTGATGATCCTTGCAGCATTGCCAACTTCCTCCGCGCCTTTCAGTTCGCCTGTGCTGATGTCCTTGCTCAATCCGAGTATGACGGTCAGTGGTGTGCGGAACTCGTGCGTGATGTTCGTGAAGAAGTTTGTGCGCACGGTTTCCATCTGTTGCATGAGTTTCTGCTTGGCAAGTCGGCTACGCATGATGTAATGGTTGAGGCCAACGAGCATGATGGCAATGATAGCCACGGCGATACCGAAGAGCATGAAGGCGAGCTTTGATGTATGTTCCGCCTCGTAGTTAGCCTTGATAAGGTCAAGTTCGTTCTGGCGACGCTCCCTTTCGTACTGTACGCGAACATTCTGCATGTGAGTGGAAGCCTTGTCGTATGCCGCCTCCTCGCGGTATTTGTTTGCCTCTGCAAGCCAGTTCAATGCCATCGTACTATTGCCCTGTGCATCATAAAGCTTGTAATACAGGTTGCAGATGGACTCCAGATGTTCCATGGAGTTTATCTTTCGTGCCGCCTCGTTGGCTTTGTCCAGATACTCTTTCGCCGTTGCATTGTCACCCTTGCTGATGTTTACGCGAGCCAATGCCAAGCAAGGCTCGAGCCAATGCCATTCGTCCGTACTGCCTTCCATTGTCATATAGGCAAGGCGATACTCGTTTGCAGCCTTGTCCCACTGCTTTTCGTTCTCGTAAAGTCTGCCGAAATGCGTGTGGCACAAGGATATTCCGACATCGCTGCCAGCCTTCTTGTTGCAGTCGAGCGAGTGCTCGTAATATATTCTTGCGGAGTCTATCTTGCCGTCTTGCTCAAGAATGGAACCGAGATTTGCGTAGTTTATTGCCTGCCCGAGTTCGCTTCCAAGTTCTTCTTCGCCATGCAAAGCAGCACGGAAAGCACTGTCGGCAGCCTCGTTGTTGCCCAAAGAGAGCTGGATGTTGCCGATGCCATTAAGGCTGATAACGCGGTTTTTCTTGGCTTGGAAACAAGTGTCCGACTGCTCCTCGCAGTATGTCAGCGCACGGTAATGGTAGGTTGCAGCCTCATCGAGTATGCCAAGTCGTCGGAAGTTCGTACCGATATTGTTGAGATGCTGCACGATGTTCAGCGTGTCGCCAATCTTTTCAGCAAGGCCAATGCCTTTCTGGTGTATCTCTATAGCTCTCTCAAACTTGTTGTCCTCTCTCAAAACCCTACCGAGTTCACGGTAAGCGATGTCCTGTCCGAGAATGTTTCCTTCCTTCTCGAACTTGTGAATAAGTGAATAAAGTGCAACGGAATCCTTGCATTCCTTCACAATACTATCCGTCTCGTTGCGTTCCGTCCTGTCAACCGACGGACCGCCAGAACTGCAGGCTGCAAGGAACGCAACGAGAATGATACAAATATGTACGATTAGACCTCGTGACATCAGTATAACATTA